>NZ_CP154625.1:1853401-2162301 GCF_051148895.1 Terrisporobacter vanillatitrophus | reverse complement strand
CCAAAAGAAAAACTTGATAGTATTTTTGAAAAGTTTGTTAGAATAGATAAAATATCAAATCGAGAAAATGAAGGCAGTGGTATAGGACTTAGTATTGTAAAATCACTAGTGGACTTACTTCAAGGAAAGATATATATTGAAAGTTGTGAAAATATAGGAAGTGAATTTACTATAGAAATACCAAATATAAAGCTAAAAGAAGATTTAAAGGACTACGATGTAGATAAAGAAAGAATAACTTTAGAACTATCAGATGTTCATGGGATTTTCTAAGGGTGTATCAAAAAAGATACACCCTTGATTTGTTTTTTTATTTGAAAAATAGTTAAAACTTCTTTATTATAGATATAGGGGAAGTCGAACTTTGACATCATGCGTCATGTTAGATCAAAATATAATATAAAGTATTTATATATAATAATAATTGTCGAAAGGAAAATTAAATTTTTTGTCTAATTATTATAAATATATTTAATACATCAAATAGGAGCATAAGACTAATATGAAAAAAACAAACAGGCTACTAATAATATCATTAATAATATTGCTAAGTTCCGTTACCAGTATATATGCACAGGTAAAAGATAATAAGGATTTACACAATATACTTTTGATAAATTCATACGATATTGATAATAAATGGGAAAACAGTATAAAAGATGGATTTAAAGAATCAATGAAAAATAATCCTAATATTAAGATAAAAACTGAGTATTTAGATATTAGGAACAACAATAATCAAAACTATTTAAAAAATTTTGAAAAGTTATTAAATACAAAGTATAAAGATAACAACTTTGACATGATTGTAACAGTAGATGATGAGGCCTTCAATCTAGCTAGACAGGGTTTATTCAATGAAAATAGTATATTTTATAAAAAAATTATAGTTTTTACAGGTGTAAATGAAATAATAAATCTTAAATTCCAGGAGAAAGAATATATAACAGGATTTATGGATGGTAGATCAAAGATTGAGCTAATGAAATTAATTACTCGTCTTCAACCACAAGTAAAAAAAATAAATGTTTTAATAGATGATACTAATTATTCCCTAGATATAAAAGATAAATTATCGGAAAATAGATATCTATTAGATAAGTATATAAATTTAAATTTTATAGAAGCTGAATATGAAGATGAAATACTTAAAAAAATTAAAGACATAGATGAAAATAATGAAGCCTTATTAATATGTGGAGTTTTTAAAGATAATAATTTTTATGATTATCTTAACCCTGAAAAATTTATCAATAAAATCAAAAGTATAAAGGATATACCAATATATACAAGTAGAGAAGATTATATAGGAAAAGGTGTTATAGGTGGATATATTGATATAGGAAGTGAATATGGAAAGTCACTGGGGAAAATGGTTTTGAAAATATATAAAGAAGAAGGTATATCTTCAGTACCACTGATTACTAAATTAGGGGCCAATTATATGGTTGATTATGAAAAAATATATAAGTACAATATAAACCCATTAGACCTTCCAGAGGAAACTATTATAATTAATAAAAAACCTCATGAATTTGTGATAACAAAAAATGAGAGAGTGCAAATGATTTTGATTATAATATTTTTGCTTATTATCATGGCATATATAATTACTATGATGTTCAAACATAGAAAAAATAATATTAAAAATAAAAGATTATACAATATTGCTAAGGAAAGAGAACAATTAAAAACTGATTTTATAGCAAATATGAGCCATGAACTAAGAACACCTTTAAATATCATTAGTAGTGCATCCACATTGCTAGAAATGAAGGTAAATAGAAATGAAGAAGTTGAAAAAGAATATATATTAGATAAGGTAGAAAGAATTAACCAAAATAGTAACAGACTAAGAAGACTTATAAATAATTTAATAGATATTACAAAATTTGATTCTGGTTTTTATGAATGTAGATGTAAAAACGAAAATATAGTTTATGTGGTGGAAGATATAGTATTTGCAACAGTTGATTATGCTAATGAGAAAGATATACAACTATTATTTGATACAGACGCAGAAGAAATAATAACTTTTATAGATAAGGAAAAAATAGAAAGAGTTATTTTAAACTTACTATCCAATGCCATAAAATTTACTAATGAAAATGGAAAAATAGAAGTTCATATAAAACACGACGATAAATTCGTATATATTAGTATAAAAGACAATGGAATAGGAATACCAAAAGAAAAAGTAGATCAAATATTCCATAGATTCTATCAAGTAGATTCTATTTTATCTCGAAAAAACGAAGGTAGTGGAATCGGTCTTTGCATAGTAGATGAAATAATCAAAATGCACAATGGCAAAGTTGAAATTGATAGTGAAGAAAACAAAGGAACTACTTTTAAAGTAATCTTAAATCTTTCTAATGATGATCGTATTGACGGTCATATAAATAATAAAACTGATAGAAATATTAATGACGTAGTAAAAATTGAAATGGCTAATATATAATTGTAAAGCTACTAAATTTGTATATGATATACTTATTTAGTAGCTTTGTTTAATGTGAAAAATACAAGGGGAAAACTTATGAAGAGAGAAGAAACATTGGAAAAACTTATGTTACAAATAAAGAAAGGCAACCATATTATTGGTGTGGCCACAGGATCTGGTATGACAGCAAAGTACTCACAAAATGCTGGGGCAGACTTCCTTTTAACTCTTAGTTCGGCAAGATTTCGTCAAATGGGAAGAGGGTCCCTGGCAAGTTTTTTACCCTATTGTAATAGCAATGATATGGTTATGGAATTTGGATCAAAAGAAATAATACCTTTAGTCAAAGACATACCTGTTATTTTTGGAGTGAATGCCACTGATCCTACAAAAAATATGGATACTTACTTAGATAAAATAATTGAAAATGGTTTTTCTGGTGTAAATAATTATCCTTCAATTGGACTTATTGATGGAAAAATTAGAGAGGCTCTTGAAAAATCAGGATGTAGTTATTCATTGGAAGTTGAATTAATAAAAAAAGCTCATATTAAAGGTATATTTACTATAGCAGTTGTCTTTGATGAAATACAAGCTAAGCAAATGATTGAAGCTGGAGCAGATGCTATATGTTTACATTTAGGGTTAACAGAAGAAGATTTATTAGGAGATAGAAAAAAGTTTTCCTTGGAATATGTAAAACTTAAAATGGAAAAAATATTTAATAGTTGCAACGAGACAAACCCTTCTGTAATAAAATTAATTTATGGCGGGCCAATTAAGACTCCACTAGATGTTCAATATATGTATAGTAATGAAGATTTAATGGGTTATATTGGTGGTTCAATTTTTGATAAAATGCCATTTGAAAAAGCAATTACTAAAACAATAAAAAGTTTCAAAAAATCATCTAATGTTGAGGAAGACGATTTAATAGTAAAAAAACTAGATAAAATTACAAAGAATTATAATTATATTGAATTTGTAAAAGAATATGTGGCTGAAAATTATATGAATGAAATATCATTTTTAGATTTGGCTAACTCAGTTCATATATCTAGAAGTTATTTAAGTAGTTTATTTAAAAAAGAAGTGGGTTGTAGTTTTACAGAATATTTAGTAAAATTCAGGATAAATAAAGCAGTTAATATATTAAATAAAAAAGATATACCTTTATCAACAGTAGCTTCATTGGTTGGCTACAATGATTATTCTCAGTTTAGTAAAATGTTTAAAAAATATAAAGGATATTCTCCAATAAAACATAAACACAAAAAATTAGAACATAAAAACATTTACTTAAAAAATGAAAAATAATAGTATAGATATAAGGTTAATTTTCGTATAAAAAATTACATAATTTATACTAATTAGACAAAATAAATCTGAAGGGGAGATTTATCGATGAAAACCGTTGCAATTGCAGGTCCCTTTGATAATAAGGGTACGCAATACCTATATGCAAAAGAGCTAATTGAAAGTTTAGAATTAAATACTTATACAATACATACAGGCGTGTTTAAATCAACTTTCAAACCAGATGTATCTAATGAAGAAGTAGCAAAAGCAGCAGGATGAGATATGAAAGTTCTTGCTCAAAAAAACGACATAGAATTGACGACAGAAGTTTTATCAAAGGGAATGGAAAAGCTAATACCTAAACTCTATGAGCAAGGAAAATTTAATGGAATTATATTTTTTGAAGGTCCTAGTAAAACTTCATTTGTAACTCCTGCGATGAGAGCATTACCAATTAATGTGCCAAAGATTATCATATCAAAAGTTGTATCTAAAAATACACCACAATATGTGGGAAAAAGTGATATTAATATGATGCCAATCATTGTGGAAATGGACGAATCTAATTTTACTTCTACAAAAATGGCAGTTTTTACAATTGCTGAAATGGTTAAATTTGACAATAACTAATAATTTATATAGAAAATTTGAAAATTAACTGGAGGTAAATTGAATGAATAGAAAAGAAATTATTAACAAATTTAATGAAGATGTAATCAAGGGAAAATACTAGTGGGAGTTGGGGCTGGAACAGGTATTACAGCTAAAAGTAGTGAAGCCGGGGGCGCTGACATGCTTATTATATATAACTCAGGTAGGTATAGAATGGCAGGGCGTGGACAACTGGCAGGATTAATATCCTATGGCAATGCAAACCAAATCGTTGAAGAAATGGGAGCAGAAATACTACCAGTTGTAAAAGGCACACCTGTTCTAGCTGGTGTATGTGGCACAGATCCATTTAGACTAATGGATATATTTTTAAAACAATTAAAAGAGCAAGGATTTAGTGGAGTTCAAAACTTCCCCACAGTAGGATTAATAGATGGTGTTTTTAGACAATGCTTAGAAGAAACAGGAATGGGTTACGACTTAGAAGTTGAAATGATAAGCAAAGCTCATGAACTAGATATGCTTACTACTCCATATGTATTTGATCCAGAGCAAGCAAAAAAAATGGCAGAGGCAGGAGCAGACATACTGGTTGCACATATGGGATTAAATACAAAAGGAGCAAAAGGACTAAAAGTAACTCTTACTTTGCAAGAGTGTGTTGAAAAAATAAAAGCTATAATTGAAGCAGGAAAAGAAGTTAATCCAGATATAATGATTATTTGTCATGGAGGACCTATCTTAGAGCCAGAAGACGTTGCTTATATAATAGAAAAAGTTGAAAAAATAGATGGTTTCTTTATAACTTCATCTCTAGAAAAATTTCAAACAGACAAAGACATTAAAGAAAAAATATCATCATTTAAAGAAATAAAGAAAAAATAAAATTTTATCACCTTACTCATTTATACTGAAATATAAAATTATATTTCAGTATTTTTATTTTACAATAATTGTAATTAACAGTAAAAAAATGTTTTATATGCTATAATATTTTTCAAAAGGTAATGTAGAATAAGATGTTAGGAGAAAATTATGGAGATATTCAAGATATTAAATGTAAACATAACAAGAGACAAAGATATCATTAAAAAAGCTTATCTATCAAAATTACAAAATACAAATCCAGAGGACAAACAAGAAGAATTTATGCAGTTAAGACAAGCTTATGATAAAGCTTTAGAATATGCAGATTTACAATATGAAACTAACAATTCAAATATAGACAAAAATGAAATAGATTTATGGATAGAAAAGGTACAATCAGTGTACAGCAATTTTAAAACAAGAAATGATTTAAATAAATGGGCTCAATTTTTAAATGATGATGTATGCCAGAGATTAGATACTAAAATAGAATCTAGAGACGCTATTTTAGAATTTTTTATGGATAACTATTATGTATCAGGCGAACTTATAAGGTTTTTAAATGAAGAGTTTGATTTTATGGGAAATTTACATGAATTATATGAAAAGTACCCAAGATATTTTATAGATAATTTAATTGTATATAGAATAATTGATGAAGAATACCCTTTATATTCTTTATTTGATATAAATGAAGAATTAAATTATGATGAATTTTTAAATATGTTTTATGAATTGAATGATTTTTATAAGGAGAATGAATATGACAAAGCCATACAATTAGTTAAAAAAATAGATGAACTAGGCATTTATCATCCTGAACTTGATAAGAAAAAAGCTCAAATTTACTATTCTATAAAAAAATATGACAAGGCCTTGGAATTTATTGAAAATATAGATCCAAAATACGAGGAAGTAGTAGAAACAAAGCTAATTAAAGCAATGATTCTTACAAAACAAGAAAAGTTTGATGAAGCAAAAGAATATTATTATGAAGTCTTAAACAAAGATCATAGAAATTCTATAGCCATAGAAGGATTAACTTATATTTGTCAAAGTGAAGATAGACTATTAGATGCAAAAGCCTTAATATATAGCTTATCCTATAAAGGATATTCAGATTATTATATAAAAGATATTTTAGACAGTATAAACGAGAAAATAATAAGTACATATGAAGAAAATCCAAATAAAAATGAAATAATTGAAATAGCATGGGCTTATAATGAAAATCATGATTATAATAATGCATTAAAATTATTAAATTCCATAGAAATAGATAAATCCATAGAATGTATGTATTATGCATTGATGACAAAAGTCCACAGTAATTTAGAAAAAAATCTTAAAAGTTTTAATTACTTAGAAAAATGGGAGAAATCCATAGAAAATAATAAAGAAATAGAAATCACAGACTTAAATAGAAGATATAGATGCTTAAGTCAAGTTTATAAATCAAAGTCACTTATTTATATAAATCAAAAAGAAATGGATAAAGCATTGAAATATATCAATAAATCTTTAGAAATTCTTCCTACCGATATAAATACTTTAGAGTGGAAAGCAAGAATACTTTATAAGCAAAGAAAACTTAAAGAAGTTATAGATTTAAGTGATAAAATAATAAGATTTAATCCTGAAAATCAAGTAATACAAAGAATAAAAGCAAAAGCATTATATGATATGGGTGATTTTACTAGCTCTTTTGAAGTATGTGAAGAAATGCTAGAGATATATAAATACCAAACTTTCCCTTATGTGCAGAAAGCGAGAATATTAATTGAAGTGGAACAAATGGATGATGCCATAGAAATATTAAACTTTCTAGAAATGCAAAAAGTAGAATGTGAAAGTATTAATTTTATAAAAGGATTTATAGCATATAGTAAAAATGACATAGAAAAAGCTAAAGAAATTTTTGAAGATATAGTAGAAAAAATTGAGTCAGACAAAGATATATTTGTAGAGTTTAAAGAAGAGGTTTATTTATATTATATAAAATGTACTTATAAAGAAAAAACACCAGAAGACATAATAAGGTTGGCAAATAAGGGATTGGAATGTGACAGTAAAAATATAGAACTTATGCATTACAAAGGCTGGTGTTTATTTGAACTAGAAAAATTAGATGAAGCACAACAAATATATGAAGCATTAGATATTATGGACAAAGGAAATGCATACTCAAAGACTAAATTAGGCCATATTCAAAGACTAAAAGGTAATTTTGACAAGGCTTTAGAGTACTATACTAAACAAATAGAATTGGAATATGATTATGAAGACTATTTTGATAGAATAACTTTAAATATGGACTTATATAATTTTGACAGTGCGTATAAAGACATAACTTATTTGGAAAGAGTCATGCCAGAAAATCCAAGAGTCTATGATGAATTAGGAATATACTATAATATGATAGACAAGTCTGAAGAAGCTTTAAAATACTACTTAAAATCAAGGTCAATAGAAGATGAAGATAATATAGAGGCGCTTAAATATCTAAATTACAAAATAGCAACAGTATATAGAAGGCTTGGAATGTACCAAGAAGCTATTAAATGTTATAAAGAAAATTATAAGCAAAGTAAAGAAGAATATAATTTATTAGAGATTTACAATGTGTATATGCAAATTGGAGATTTTAAAAAAGGTGAAGAATATTTAAAAAAATATTTAAAAACACTAAATTTATCTAAGTTTAGTGTGGAGTATAGATATAAAATTGCCATGATGTTTTGGGAAAGCAATAGACTATCAGAGGCAAAAAAACACTTTTCACTAATACTCTCTGATGATAGCGAAATAAATATGGATAAAGGTAGATTTTACTATTATACTAATAATTTAAAAAAGGCATTATCTTGTATTGAAAAATCTATAGAAATTGATAATAGTTTAGGGGAAGAACCTAACAAAAATAATTTTATAATTGCAGGTAGAATATGTTTAAAATTAGGATATGAATATAAAGCAATTAATTACGCCAAAAGGGTACTAAGATTACTACAAAAGGATTTGGAAAGTAAAAAAGACTTAATTCCTCTTATGTATAAGTACGCAGGAGGTGCTTATGCAATTTGTAGAGAATATGAAAAAGCTGAAGAATACTTAAAAAGAGCATTGGAAGCACCTAAATGTATGCACTGCGAAAGATATAAATGTATAGATGCAATAGTAGAGCTTATTCACTTGGAGATTTTAAAAGAAAATATGGATAAAGCTAGAGAGTATCTTGAAGAAGGAAGAAAAATAGATCCATCAGATATTGATATAATTGGTTTCGAAAAAATGCTAGGATGTTAAGAGGTGAAAAAATGATAATAGGAATAGATTTGGGAACAACAAATAGTTTAGCTTGTTATTTCAATGAAGGAGAAACAAAAATAATACCAAATAGACTTGGAGACAATCTAACGCCTTCTGTAGTAAGTTTAGACGAATATAATAATATATATGTAGGTAAGATAGCAAAAGAAAGAAAAATACTATATCCTGATTTAAGTGTAGATGTGTTTAAAAGAAGTATGGGTACAAATAAGGAATTTATACTAGGAGATAAGAAATTTAAAGCAGAAGAATTATCTTCATTTATACTAAAATATATAAAAGAAGATGCAGAATTCTACTTAGGAAGAAGCGTAGAAGAAGCAATAATAAGTGTTCCAGCTTATTTTAACGATGAACAAAGAAAAGCAACTAAAAAAGCAGGAGAACTAGCAGGTTTAAAGGTTGAGCGAATAATAAGTGAGCCCACAGCAGCGGCAATTGCCTATGGTATAGATAAAAGACAAAATAATACTAAATTTTTAGTATTTGATTTAGGTGGAGGAACATTTGATATATCCATCATTGAGATGTATGGTAGCATAATGGAAGTAAGAGCAGTAGCCGGAGATAATTTCATAGGCGGAGAAGATTTTACAGATATACTTTATAGAATGTTTTTAGACCAAGTTAAATTAAAAGAAGAAGATTTAAGTAAAAAAATTATATCTCATATAAAAAAGCAATGTGAAAAGTGTAAGATGGAATTTAGCTCAAGTAAAGTCGTTGAAATAAAATGCAACATAGAAGGGAAAATTTATGAAACAAGTATAAATATAGATGACTATGAAAAATCTTGCGAACTTATTTTATCCAAGCTAAAAAAGCCTATAGAAAAAAGTTTAAAGGATGCAAAAATAAAATTAAATAACATAGATGAAATTATATTAATAGGAGGTGCAACAAAACTTCCTATTATAAGGAAATTTGTAGGTAAAATATTCTCTAGACTACCACATACAAGTATAAATCCAGATGAAGCTGTAGCTATGGGGGCGGCCTTGCAAGGAGCAATGAAAGAAAGAAATAAATTCATAAAAGAAGTGATACTTACAGATGTATGTCCTTTTTCACTTGGAACAGAAGTTGTGATGAATTCATCAAATAGTAGATACAATGAAACATATTTCTGTCCAATAATTGAAAGAAACACAACTATTCCTGTAAGTAGAACACAAACTTTTTATACTGCCCACGACAACCAAAGTAAAGTTGTAGTTGAAATAATTCAAGGAGAAAGTAGATTAGTAAAAAATAATCTAAAACTGGGACAAATAGCTATAAATGTACCTAGAAGAAAAGCTGGTGAAGAATCTATAGATATAACATATACTTATGATATAAACTCTCTTCTAGAAGTAACGGTAAAAGTAAACTCTAGTGGAGAAAAGAAAAGAGTTATAATTCAAAAACAAGAGGAAAAAATCAGCGAGGAAGAAGCTAATGCAAGATTTGAAGAATTAAGCTATTTAAAAATTCATCCTAGGGAGAACGAAAAAAATCAAGAAGTACTTTCTAGAGGAGAAAGAATGTACGAAGAAAGTACAGGTGAATATAGGCAAATAATTAACTCAGCATTAATAGAATTTGGAAATATTCTTGATAGACAAGACAAAATTGATATTGAAAATGAAAGAGAAAAATTAAATGATTTACTAAATACTATAGAATTTGAACAACTATATTAAGGGTAATTGAAGATATAATTTATTTTATATAAATTATATCATTTAATAGATAAAAGGGAGAATATTGTGAGTTATATTAAAGTTATAAAAAAAGAAGAACTTTTAACTAGTAAGTGGTCAGGGGGAACGACTACACAACTTTATATCTATCCAGAAAATGAACTTTATGAAAATAGAAATTTTAAATTTAGAATCAGTTCAGCAAAAGTTGATTTAGAAGAGTCTACTTTTACTAAACTACCAAATATAAAAAGAAAAATTATGATATTAGATGGAAAACTTAAATTAGTACATGAAAATCATCATGAGATTACTCTTGAAAAGTTTGACCAAGACAGTTTTTATGGACATTGGAACACTAAAAGCTATGGAAAAGTAACTGATTTCAATTTAATGTTAAATGAAAATACTGAAGGTATAATAGAACATATAAATTTGGAAAACGAAAGAACTATTGATTATGATAATAATGATAAATACGAAAATTTAACAGAAGTTTTTTATATTGTAGAAGGAAAAATAAATATAAGTATAGATGATAAATGTGAATTATTGGAAGCTTCTGATGTAGCTATAATAGAAAATAGTGACAAATTAAATATTAAGCTTAAAAACAGTAACATATTTAATTCACATATAATAAGAACAAAAGTAAATTATTAAAATTTACTACATGTTACATAAAAAATAAAAAAATTATTAAGTTATGGAGGCAAATTTATGTTGGAAATATTAAAAAATAGAAGAAGTATAAGAAAGTTTACAGAAGAAAAAGTATCAAAAGAAGATTTAAATAAAATACTAAAGGCTGGCTTATTTGCACCTTCGTCTATGGGGAAAAATCCAGTGGAGATGATAGTTGTTGAAGATAAGAAAACAATTTCACAATTAGAAACTTGCAAAAAACATGGTACTTCACCGCTAAAAACTGCACCTCTTGTTATTGCTATTATAGCTGATAGTGATTTAAGTGATGTTTGGGTGGAAGATGCTTCTATAGTTTCTATTGTAATCCAATTAGAAGTGGAAAAATTAGGACTAGGATCTACTTGGATTCAAATGAGAAAAAGAGAATCTCTAGAAAAAGATTCTGAAGAAGCTGTTAGAGAGGTTCTTCAAATTCCAGAGAAATACGGAGTTTTATCCCTTGTAGCTATTGGGCATAAGGACGAAGAAAAGAAACCTTATGATGATAGTCATTTGAATTTTGATAAAGTTCATTATGAAAAATTTTAATTTGAAAATATGAACTAAATATCAAGAGGAAAAGACTAATGAATTTAAAAGACAAAATAGATAAAATGCCTGAATGCCCTGGTATTTATGTAATGAAAGATGCTTATGACAATATAATTTATGTAGGAAAATCCATAAATTTAAAAAGTCGTGTAAAAAGTTATTTTAGAGAAAATCTGAACAGATCTAGAAAAATCGAGAGAATGGTAAAATCCATAAATGATATAGACTATATTACTACAGATACAGAGTTGGATGCTCTTTTGTTGGAATGTGACTATATCCATAATATAAGGCCCATGTACAACACTTTAATGAACAACTATGAAAAATATAAATACATAAAGCTAAATACTAATAATCTAAATTTAATTGATATTGTGGATGAGAAAGATGAAGATAGTACTTACTTTGGACCATTTTCCATAAATAAAAGACTATTTACTTTAAGAGATTTTTTATTAGATTATTTTAAATTGCCAACTTGCAACACAAAAACAAAGTGCATTAGATATAATATTGAAAAATGTATAGGGCCTTGTAGAGTAAATACTAAGGAAAAATATGAAGAGATTTACAAAATTTTAGTGAATACTTTTGATGGCAAAGATGATTTTATAAAAGAGTTGGAAAATGAAATGATAACTCAATCATCTTTACTAAATTTTGAAAAAGCCATGGAAATAAAAAGCAATATGGAATTACTTAAAAGTATAATTGAAAGACAAAATACCTTTAATTTGTTGAGAAATCACTGTAAATTGGTACTTTGGATGAAAATGAATGAAAATAATTACAAACTGTATTTTATTAATAATGTAAAAGTAGAGTATTCACAGATTATTAATATAAATGAGTTTGACGAAGAAAAGAAAGATGAAATAATTAATAAAATTGAAAAGTTTAAATTAAATAAAAATAATAATGTATTATACGATAAATCTTATATTGATTATATTAATATTATTTATTCTTATATTCATAATAATGAAAAAGTTAATTACATACAGATATGAATAAATGCATAATGTAAAAAGAAAGTATTGGCAGTATAAATATAAATTCCAACGAATTTATATAGTAAACAAAAGAAATAATAAGTATGTTGAGTTAAAGATAATTATTATAAAAATTATGTTTTAATTCAAACCTAGTTATTATATAAAATTATATTTAATTTAAAGGAGAAAGAATGATGGAAGAATTAATAAAAAATATAGAAAGAGGAAAATCAATAGACTTCGATAGTCTAGTAAGTTGTAAAGAAGGACAAATAGAAACTGTAACTTTAGCTCAGAAAAAGGGTGTTGGAGTGACTTTATTGGCCTTTGGCAAAGGAGAAGGTGTAGGTCCTCATGCTGCGAAAGGAGATGCATTAATATATATACATCAAGGTGTGGCAAGGGTGAAAATAGGTGATGAAACTATGGAAGCTACAAAAGGTCAATTCGTTTTAATGCCTGCCAATATACAACACCAAGTAACTGCAATAGAAGATATGAAAATGCTTTTAATACTTGTTAAAGAGGCCTAAATTATGAGATATCTAAGAAATATAAAACCTTTTGAGGCCATTGCCATGACAAATATGATAAGCCATACAGGAAATACCATAGCAAGCAAGGCATTAATAGATAATGATAATTGTGAGATAAGATTTTTCTCTTTTGCCAGTGGAGAAAACATAGACAAAGAGTATTATGAAATGGAAACACTCTTTGTAATGATAGAAGGAAGTGCTAAAGTTTTATATAATGAAAATGATGAAACCATAATAAACCAAGGTGATATAATTGCCTTGGAAGCTGACATAGAATATGGTATAGAGGCTTTAACGGATGTTAAATTATTTAATATATTAGTAAAAGCATAAATTATGATAAATAAAATATAAAAAATAATTAAAAAACCATAATATGGGTATATATGTAATACAGTATAAATGATAATTTAAGAGGGGGAATATATTATGGATTACAAAAAGCTTATATTAAATAGAAAATCAGTACGAGACTTTAAGGATACAAGTATAGATACAAAATATTTCAAGGAAATAGAAAATTATATAGAAAACTCTAAAAAATTACTTCCTGAAATTAAAGTTGAAATAAAAATGTATGACTTTAAAGATTTTTATGAAAACATAAACGAAATAGCAGGATACAACGGATATTTAATCCAAGCACCAAACTACATTATAATACTTTCAGATGTGAAAGAAGGTTATATAGAAAATAGTGGATATATTGGAGAAAGACTAATATTAAAAGCCAGTGCTATGGGAATAGATTCTTGTTGGATAACTTTTAAAGATAACAAATCAATAAAAGAAAAACTAAATATTTCAAGTGATAAAGAAGTTACAGCTATAATTGCTTTAGGATACGAAGATGATAGAAATAGTAAAAAGAAAAGTACGTCAGACAGATTAGGTGTGGAAGAAATCGTATTCATGGATGAGTGGGGAAATAATGCAAGTGTTACTGAATTAGAAGAAAGATCTCTTCTTGATGCATTTTCTTATGCTAGAATGGCACCATCAAGTCTTAATAGACAACCATGGAGATTTATTATCCACGGTGGAAAAGTTATATTAGCAGTTAAAACAGGTGATTTTAGCAGTGATTATGAAGGTAGTATAGATACAGGAATAGCAATGCTTTATTTCAGCTTAATAATAGATACAACAATGTTTGACTCTAAATGGTATGTGGGAAGTTTAAATAAGGATTACAAAATCCCAGACGACTATAAAATAGTAGGATATTGTTCTATATAGTTTATAAAATATATTAAATAAAATAATGAAAAAATGAGTGAATATATATGAATATATTCGCTCTTTTTTATAAGCAAATTATGTTACAAAAGTAAATAATTCGAGTTTTTTATAAGAAACTTTGACACCTGTGAAAAATATGATAAAACCTAGTAATTACAATGGTTACAAAAAGTTTTGTTAATAATATTACGAAAATGTAATATGACAATACCACCCATTTTGTTGACAACATATTTACACTTAGTTATATTAAAACTTGAAATAAGGAAAAAAATGGTGGATGAAATACAGATATTTTTTAGCAATTTTTTAGAGGAGATTAAAGATTAAATTATGAAGAAATTAGGTTATTTTATTATACCATTAGTGATTGGTGGTATATTTTTATGTGGATTAAATAAATTCCTTGATAAGGAAATAGATTATATGCTTAAAGAAAAAGATTTAATGCCAATAATGAATGATGCATTAAGTGATGTAAAAGATAAAGGAACAATTGCTAATAATCATTTTATAGAAAAAGATAATATTATGATGTTAGGTTCGTCAGAATTAAGCCATTCAACAAAGCAACACCCAACTTACTATTTTAATACTAACAGAAAGAAAAATGGTGTAGTTACAATAGGAAGAGCATATACTCAAAGTTTACAGGATGCTGCATCATTAGGAAGTTTTAACCCCGACGTAAAAGATAAGAAAGTTGTTTTATTAATTTCTATGCAGTGGTTTATGGATAAAAGCGGAGTTACACCTCACCATTATCAAACTAGATTTTCACCTACTCAATTTTATGAGTTTTTAACTAATCCAGAAATTTCACAGGAAAATAAAAACAAATTTGCTAATAGATCGAGTAAATTACTAGCAGATTCAGATGAATACAAATCAGAAGCTGTATATGCTAGCTTATATACTTCTGATTCATTACTATCAAATATAGAAAAAGTACTTTTAAAACCTTATTTTGAAACTAGAAAATACGCAGTGAAGCTTAAAGAAAAAGGTACTTTATATAAACACTTAGTAGTTTTATCATCACAAAAAGATAAAAAGCTAGAACCTAAGAAACCTATAAATTGGAAGATGGAAAAAGAAAAAGCCATTAAAGATGCAAAAAAAAGAGTTGGAGATAACGATTTATGTATAGATAAAATCTACTATAAAAAGAATTTTGGTAAAAATTTAAATAAAGTAAAAAACAAATATAAAGATGTAAATCTTCTTGAATCAAAAGAGTTTGATGATTATCAACTTACTCTAGATGTTTGCAGAGATTTAGGAATAAAACCTGTGATTATAATGCTACCAGCTATGGATAAGTTTTATAATGTTACTGGTATTTCACAAATTGAAAGACATGAGTTTTATGATAAAGCACAAAGTATTGCAAAATCAAAAGGCTTTAAAGTTATGGACCTTAGAGATAAAGAAAAGGAAAAGTACTATTTACGAGATGTAATGCATCTTGGAACGAAAGGTTGGGTGGATGTTTGTGAGAAGTTATATAAAGAATTTGACCAAAAATAAGTACTTAATGATGAGCGCTACATTTACAGTAATAATAGTTGCAGCCATATTAGTATTCACATTTACTTCATTTAAAGACTTACCATTTATATACAATGAGTTCTAAATAAAAGGGAGATTTCACATGAAAATTATTGAAGGAATAAAAAAATATTCTACTACAGATAGAGTTGCATTAATATGCAATGATGAAAAACTTACATACGATGATTTAGAAAAGTATTCAGAAGCTATTGCGCTATACTTAAAAGATATATATAAAGATGAAGATACACCCATAGTTATTTATGGAAACAAAGAAAATATGATAATGCCATGTATGATAGGAGCTTTAAAATCTGGGAGAGCTTACATTCCACTAGATATAAGCTTACCAATGGAAAGAGTATTTGATATTACAAAAGAAGTTTCACCTAAGGTATTATTTAACTTTAGTGAAGAAACAGATTTTGGTCATTTAAATGTAATAAACGAAGATAAACTAAAAGAAATAATAAAAAAATATGAAAACAAAACAATAGCAAAAGAAAACTGGGTAAAAGATGATGAAAATGCCTATATTTTATTTACTTCAGGAAGTACAGGAAAACCAAAAGGTGTACAAATAAGTTCAAACAACTTAGATAGTTTTGTAAATTGGATAAGCCCATATTTAAAAATTGATGGAAGTGAAAAAGTAATAATGAATCAAGCAGCATATTCTTTTGATTTATCAGTAACTTCCATATATCCAGCTTTAGTACACGGAGCAACTTTATTCTCCTTATCAAAGAAAGTACTAGCTGATTACAAAGAATTGTTTAGTCAATTAAAAAAATCAAATATATCTGTATGGGTTTCTACACCATCCTTTGCGGGCGTTTGTGCAACAGAAAAAGATTTTGATAGTAACATGTTAGGCAATCTTGAATCAATGATATTTATAGGAGAGACTCTTCCTAAAAGCTTAGCTAAGGAATTACTAGATAGATTCCCAAATACAAGAGTGATAAATGGATATGGACCAACAGAAGCTACAGTTGGTGTTAGTGTAAATGATATGTCTTATGAATTAATAAATGATGAGAAAAGTCTTCCTGTTGGATATCCTATGTCAAACTGTAAAATAAAAATAGTAGACGATAATGGAAATGAAGTTAAAGAAGGAGAAAAAGGTGAAATTATCATAATAGGACCTTCTGTTTCAAAAGGATATTTTAACAATGCAGAAAAGACAAATGAATCATTTTTCTATGATGAAATAGATAATGCTAAGCATAGAGCCTATAAAACAGGTGACAAAGGATACATGTTAAATGGAAATATATATTACTGTGGTAGAGT
The DNA here is from genome assembly GCF_051148895.1 of Terrisporobacter vanillatitrophus. Lineage (GTDB taxonomy): Bacteria > Bacillota > Clostridia > Peptostreptococcales > Peptostreptococcaceae > Terrisporobacter > Terrisporobacter vanillatitrophus. The sequence goes on along the minus strand of NZ_CP154625.1, from coordinate 2,145,194 downwards.
AGATTTTCAAATAAAATTAAATGGTTTTAGAATAGAAATTGAAGATATTGAAAGTAATTTAAGAAAAGTTGAGAATGTAAACAATGCAATAGTTATCCCTATTTACAAAGATGAAAAAATTGCTTATTTAAAAGGAATAGTTCAGCTAAAAGAAGATAATGAACTAAGCAATATGAAAAAGGGTATAGCAATAAAAAAAGAATTAAATAAATATATTCCTTCATATATGGTACCAAGAACTATAAAAATTATAGAAGACTTTCCAACAAATACAAATGGAAAAATAGATAGAAAGAAACTAATGGAGGATAATTAATGACATTTTCACAATATGGAGATTATTTTTATCTTTATATATTACTATTAACTGCAATACCTGCAATAGTTTTAGGACTCAAAGAAAAAAATATAAAATATTATGGAATGATAGCAACAGTTTTCATGATAATTTTAATTGTAGGTGTAAACGTTAGACTTTCATATTTAATAGGATTTATAATATGGGAAGTTATAGTAGTTAAAGGATATGAATATGTAAGAAAGAAAACAGATAGCAAACTTATATATAGATTATTTTTATTTTCTTCCATGCTTCCAATAATAATCAATAAAATTTCACCATTTACATCTTTAGGTCTTATAGGATTTATAGGAATATCTTATTTAAACTTTAGAACTATACAAATGGTAATTGAAATTTATGATGGAGCAATAAAGGAAGTTAATATTTGGACCATGCTATATTTTGTATTATTTTTCCCAACACTAAGTTCTGGTCCTATAGACAGATCTAGAAGATTTGAACAAGAGTTGGAGAAAAAAATACCACGAGAAGAATATATAAATGATTATTTAATCCCAGGAATTAAAAAAATATTTATGGGAATTGGATATAAATTTGTAATAGCATTTTTAATAAACATACTTTGGATGAGCCATATACCGCCAAAATTAAGTTTTGTAAATGCTATAAACTACATGTATGCATATAGCTTATACTTATTCTTTGACTTTGGAGGATATAGTTTATTTGCAGTAGGTACTAGTTATATTTTTGGAATACATGCACCAGACAACTTTAATAAACCATTTATAAGTAAGGACATGAAAGAGTTTTGGACAAGATGGCATATAAGTTTATCAAGATGGTTTGGTGATTATATTTTTTCTAGATTCACTATTGGGTTTATTAGAAATAAAAGATTCAAAAAGAGAGCTACAGCATCTCATGTATCTCAGATGATTACAATGGGTGTTATGGGAGTTTGGCATGGACTTACATGGTATTACATCCTATACGGACTATACCAAGGTCTAGTGCTTGTAGGAACTGATATATATCAGAAAAAATCAAAGTTTTACAAAAAACACAAGAAAGAAAAATGGTTTGAGATTGTACAAATAGTTATAACATTCCATATAGCATGTTTTGGTTTGTTAATTTTCTCGGGACATTTCGCTTAAATATTAGGAGGATGTATTATGCAAGAAACAGTTATAAGTATATTTGAGGACGTATTAGAATGTGATGAAATAAAAGATGATTTAGATATGAATTTATTTGAAGCAGAACTTTTAGATTCATTAGCTATAATAGAAGTTTTAGTTGAGATAGAAGATAGACTTAAAATAGCGCTTCAGCCAACAGACTTAGAAAGAAATGACATGGCAACAGTAAACAATTTAGTTAAATTCTTAGAAACCAGGAAATAATATTATTTTAAGGTGTATCAATAAACTTGATACACCATTTTTATTTTAAGAAGAAGGTTCTATTTACTTTTACTATATTAAATCTCTATCATATATTTTTAATAAAAAAGTTTAAAGTAATAATAAATCGTGTATATACTATATGTGGTATCGAAAATGATATTAACAACTATATATAGTGTGTTTTCTTTGAAAAATACATATAATTAAGCTTATAAAAGGAAGGTAAAGATGAACTGGATAGAACTTAACAACAAAGTCATAATAAAAGACAATGAAGGAAAATACCAATTAGACAAAGATAAAGAAGCTTTAGAAAGTTATTTAAATGAATATGTGAACCCAAGATTAAAAAAATTTAACAGCATAGAAGAAAGATTAAAATATTTAATAGAAAATGATTATTATAGCGAAGAAGTAATAAATAAATACAGTATGAACTTTATAAAAAAGATTTATACTCATATAAAAAATTGTAATTTCAAATTTCAATCTTATATGAGCTCTAATAAATTTTATCAAAACTATGCTCTAAAAAGTGACAATAACAAAATTATATTAGAAACATACAATGACAAGGTTTTAATAGTATCACTAGCCCTAGGTGATGGAGACGAAGATTTAACTTTAAACTTAGCAGATAAATTAATAAAACAAGAGTTTCAACCAGCTACTCCAACATTTTTAAATGCAGGAAGAGCAAGAGCAGGAGAGATGGTATCTTGTTTTTTACTTTCAGTGGAAGATAGCACAGAGGGAATTTCTTATGCCATATCTTCTGCCAACCATTTATCTAAAATAGGTGGAGGAGTAGCTTTAAACTTAAGTAGACTAAGAGCAGCTGGAGATCCTATAAAAGGAATTGAGGGAGCAGCTGGAGGCCCTGTTGGTGTAGCAAAAATGCTTGAACAATCATTTAGTTATTTTAATCAAATGGGAGCTAGACAAGGAGCAGGAGCAGTTTATTTAAGTGTATTCCATCCTGATTTTGAATTATTAATGGACACAAAGAAAATCAATGCAGATGAAAAAATAAGATTAACTACTTTATCATTAGGTGCCATAATTCACAACAAATTTATGGAATTAGCAGAGAAAAATGAGAAAGCTTACGCCTTTTATCCATACAGTGTATACAAAAAGTATAAAATTCACTTAGATGAGATGAAAATGGATAAATGGTATGACAAGCTTGTAGAAGATAAGGATATAAGAAAAAAGGAAATCAACCCTAGACAGATGCTTACTAAAATAGCACATATGCAACAAGAAAGTGGATACCCTTATGTTATTTTTATAGACACAGCAAACAAAGAACATACTTTAAAAGATCTAGGACTGATAAAAATGTCAAACTTATGTTGTGAGATCTTCCAATATCAAACACCTTCACACATAAAAGGTTACACAGAAAACAACATATGGGGACAAGATATAAGTTGTAACTTAGGATCATTAAATATAGCAAATGTTATGGATAATAAGGACGTGAAAAAAACAGTAGAAACAGCCATAAGAGCCTTAACTTTCGTTTCAGACAAAACTAATATAAAACAAGTTCCAACGGTGAAAAATGGTAATGATAAATCACATTCCATAGGACTTGGAGCAATGAATTTACATGGATATTTAGTTAGAGAAAATATACTTTATACCTCTGAAGAAGCTGTGGACTTTTGTAATGTATTCTTTGCTATGATTAGATTTTATGCCATAAAAGCATCTATGAAAATAGGAATAAAAAGAAAAGAAACTTTTGTTGGATTTGAAAAATCAGAATATGCAAAAGGTAAAAATAGTGAAGTTTTATCAAAATACTATAGTGAAAGTTATTTGCCAAAGACTGACAAAATAAAAGAATTATTTGAAGGTATTTATATTCCAACTATAAAAGATTGGTCAAAACTATTAGATGAAGTAAAGGAAAATGGTATATACAATGCTTATTTAACAGCCATAGCACCAACACAAAGTATTAGCTACGTGCAAAATGCCACAAGTAGCATAATGCCCATAACAGAACCAGTGGAAGTAAGAACTTATGGAGATTCAACAACAATTTATCCTATGCCATTTTTAACTAATGAAAATATGCTTTACTATCAATCAGCTTATAGAATGGACATGAGAAAAATTATAGACATAGTAGCAGCAGCTCAAAGTCATGTGGACCAAGGAATATCTACCACACTATTTGTAACAGATGAAAAAACAACTAGAGATATAGCAAGATATTATATTTATGCTTATAAAAAAGGTTTAAAAAGTTTATATTACACAAGAACAAAAATGACAAGAGACGATAATGAATGTCTAATGTGTTCTGTATAGGGAGAGGAAATTATGACATTTACTTTAAATAAAATACACAAAGCAATTAATTGGAACAAAGAAGATGACAACTTTACCCAAGTATTTTGGGAACAAAATGTAAAGCAGTTTTGGCTTCCAGAAGAAATTCCTGTATCAAAGGATTTAAAGGTTTGGAATGAACTAAGTGAAAGAGAAAGAGATTTATATAAAAAAGTTCTAGCAGGTTTAACACTACTTGATACTAAACAAGGAAACAACGGAATACCTTCCATGATGAGTTTGACAGATAATTTTCAAAGAAAGGCTGTACTTTCATTTATGGGAACTATGGAAGAAATCCATGCAAAAAGTTATTCATCAATATTTACAACACTACTATCAAATAGAGAAATAGATGAGTTATTTGAGTGGATAGAAGAAGAAAGAACTCTACAAAGAAAAGCGCAGTTAATTTTGCAACAATATGAAAATACAACTGATGAAAAAAGTTTATATTTATCCATGGTAACAAGTGTGTTTTTAGAAAGTTTTCTATTTTATTCAGGATTTTTCTATCCACTATTTTTAGCAGGACAAGGAAAAATGGTATCAAGTGGAGAGATAATATCACTTATTTTAAGAGATGAATCACTACATGGAAAGTATATAGGTCTCCTTGCAAAAGAAAAATTTGAAAGTTTTAACGAAGAAGAAAAAATAGAATTAAAAAATAAGATGTATAGAATTTTCAACGACCTTATGGAAAATGAAATAGAATATACGAAGCTTATTTACAAAGATAGCAACTTGGAAGAAGAGGTTATAAACTTCTTACAATATAATGCCAATAGAGCACTTGAAAATTTAGGATTTGAAGATTATTATGAAGTAAAATCTGTAAATCCAATAGTTTTAAATGGTCTAAGTACAGAAACTAAAACACATGATTTCTTCTCTACAAAAGGCAATGGATACCAAAAAGGCATATATGAAGAATTAAAAGACGAAGACTTTATAATATAAGCAAAGTACCCTATAAAATTAATTTTACTTTATAGGGTACTTTGCTACATTTTGCTTTGAAGAAAATCTAAAGCTAAAAAAGATAACTTTAGTTTTAGAGTATAATCGCTATCAAAAATATCCATACAGTATAAATCTTTAATCTTTTGAAGTCTGTATTTTAAAGTATTGTAATGAATATGTAGCTTGGCAGAAGTTTTTTGCATATCACCATTATTTTCACAATAAATTTTTAATGTTTCAACATACTCTTCATTATTTTCACTAATAAAATCCATTAAAGCAATGTCAATTAAATCATTCATATTGTTATTTCTAATAAAAGTAAATACTAAATTATTTATTATAAAATCATTGTAATAAGAAATGTATTCATCTCTATTCATTTTTTTTGATATGTAAATAGCATTAATTCCTTGATAATTTGCATTCTTGAAATCTTTTAAATTTGAAAAAGGCTGACTAATACCAGCTTTTAAATTATTTTCTTTTAAAAATTGAGTAAATAATCTATTTTCATCTTCTTTTAGTTCTTTACTTCCTTTGTAAAGAATGAATATTTTATTATCATAAAAATAAATATAGTTATTATAAAATATGTGACTTAACACATCATATAAGTACTTTAATTTCTGAAATGAATCTATATGACTTAAATTTTCTATATAAACTAAAAGTAAATCATTTTTGAAATCTAAGTCGAAAATCTTAGAGTAGTTGTTAATATAGTTTTCGTCATACTCTTTACAATTTACTAAATAGTAAAAAAGATAATCAAAGGGACTTTGCTTTGAAAGAACAATTCTACTATTATTTACAATTAATGGTAGAAGCATTTTACTTAACATATCTAGAATTTTCATATCAATTTTTGAAAAAGGTTTATTTACTTCTAATACATGGATATAGGCTACGTTAAAATTTTCCTTTTTTAATGTGGATATTAGCATTCTATGGTTCATCATATCTGTATAATTTACCATTATAGGTTGATTAAAAAAAGAAATAGATTGTCTAAAATTTAAATCATAATATATATTTTTTAAATAACTAACATTTGCATAGCCAGTACTTATTTGTTCTTCCCAAATAGGCTCGTCAATATGATCATCTCCAACATAAGAAGATAATACATAGCCACAAGTATTGGTAAGTATAATTGGATTTTTTAAATAATTATAAACGATGGCTATTAATTCGTTAATAGATAAATGTTTAGAAATACCATCAATCAGTTTTGTTGTAAGGTGATTTAAAATACTATCCATATTTATTAAATCTTGAAGTTTCTCCAAAAGTACATATATATTACAACTATTTTCTTCCAATAAAATTAAATTATATTTATCCCACCACTGTAAATAGGAGGGCAAAGGAGCATCTAAAATTATTAGTAAATTTATTATGTCATTATTATTAATATGATTGGGCAACTGGGAAGATTTACAAACATATAAGCAGTTAGAATTAAATTCATTAAGTTCATTATGTAAATAATAATAATTAGAAATAGTTATGTTTTCTTGAATTAAAACTTTAGGCTTATATTTTAATAAAGATTTACTTATTTCATTCATAGTGTTGGACATTTATATTACCCCCAAGTTTTTTCATATCTAAAGCAGCAAATGAAAGTTTTAGTTTAACCAAATAATCTTCATCATTTAAATTCATATTAAATAAGTTTTCTATTTTATTAAGTCTATATTTAAGAGTATTATAGTGAATATTTAATTTTTCAGAAGTTAGCTTTGTATCACCTCTACATTGAATAAAAGTGTATAAAGTATAATATAAATCATTGCTATTACATAAGATTAAATCTTTTAACTTTGAATCTAAAAGATTATTCAAATCACCTTTTTCTAAAAATGATGAAATTATATTAAAAATAACATAATCATCAAAGTAATATGGAGAATCTTCTTTTTTATGAATTAATTCACCAAAATATATAGCTTTTTTACATTGATTGTAGGCAACCTTAAAATTTTCAAAGTTATTAAATAATTTGCTAACACCAACCTTTAAAGTATAATCTTTTATTGATTTTATGAAATCTTCATATTCATTGGATTCACAGAAATTTTCATAAGAATTTCTATTATTATAAATTACGATTATGCTATTTTTATAAACAAAAACAATATGTTTTGAAAATAAGGAAGAGATATACTGTTTTACATAATTTATTTTTGTTTTTGAATTTACATTGTCATTATCTCTTAAAAGAAGTAAATATTTATTATTTGAATTATCAATGTTAAGAGATAATAATGCGTTTTTAATAAACACTTTATTTGGATTTGTTGCTTTAAGTAAATAATTCATTATGTTATCAAATTCAGAATTATTTTCCACTAAAAATCGTTTATCCAACAAAAGTAAGGGATAAATTAACTTACCAAGAGTTTTAAGTATTTCTAAATCACAATCACTTAGAGGATTATTACACTCCAATACACTTATTCTAGCAATAGTGAAATTATCATGAACAATAGGGATTGTCCTTTCTTTATACTTCATTACCTCAGGAAAAAAGGTAGTTATAATTTCTTCTTTATTTTCTCCCATCTTACGATTTTTTGTATTTTGATTATAAAGTAACGAATATGTAGGATGGGGAATGCTCATTTTTAATTGGTAATTCCAAGAAGGATCATCTATAACTATTTCACCATAATAATAAGAGCAAGTATGATACATGGAATTTAAAAGTATTATGGGATTTTTTAAATAATTAAAACTTATTTTTATAATATCATCTATTGATTTTGAATCACCGATAGCATTTAAAACATCTTCTTGAAAAGAAATTAAAGAAGTATTTAGGTTAAAAATGTCTTGAATTATATAAATTAATTTGTAAATTGGCAATTCTTGATTGTTTAATATTATGTAATTGTATTTTCCTTTTGTAGTTTCTTCTAATAAAAAACTTGGAAGTGACTGATCTTTTATTATTAAAAAGTTTATTTTATCTTGGCATATTATTTCATTTGGTAAATTGCTAGCTTTAAAAATATAAAGGCTATAAGGATTAAAATTTGAAATTCTTTTTGATAAATATCTAAAATCAATTAATTCACAGTCTTCTATTATAGATGTGCTTATATTATAATCACATAACTTGTCTACAATCTTTCTTATAGTAATCAAACAAACATCCTCCTTTTATAAAAGTTACCCTCACTTAAATATTAACATAGTTTTAGAACTATTTCTTACTACAAAAAAACAAAGTTGAATTTTATTAAAAGTCAAAAATACTTTTGTGCGTATACAACAAAAATTATTAAGAATTTTCTAATAATTGAACAAAAAATTAATATATAAATCTGTAAAATTTATAAAAAATATTTGTAAGTGCTTACGTTGTGTATACAAATTATGGAAATTATACTTTAGTTAATAGAGATAAAAGTATCTATAAAATTAAAAATAATTGTTAAGGGGTGAGTATATGAAGAAGATTAACAAGCAGATAAGGAATTTTTGGGGGATAAGTGAAGTTGGATTTTCTTTTATGAGTACTGTTGAAACTACGTTCTTTGTAATATTTTTAACAGACGTGGCAAAACTTCCACTAGGACTTACAGCGGCTATAACATCTATAGCAGGAATTACAGATGCGGTTACTGCCATGCTTGCAGGAGTCATAATCGATAAAGTTAATTTCAAAAATGGTAAATATAGACCTTGGCTTATTTATTGTCCACCATTTATAGTAGCCTTATTTGTCCTTATGTTTACAAAATTAGGTAGTAATACTACAGCAGCACTTCTATGTGGAGCAGGATATATTTTAAGTCATGCCATATGGAATATATGTTGGACAGCGAATAGAACACTGGTTGGTATATTATCAGATGATGCAGATGAAAGAGCATTTTTATCAGGAAGAATTTCAGCTGGTTCTTCAGCAGGTAAAATTATTGCTTCTTACTTTGTACCAGTTCTAAATATTTTCTTCTTAGGTATATTTTCATCATCAACAGGAGTTATAGGATATACTTTAACAGCATTAGTAGCATCAATAGGTTTTACTATTTGTTACTTTATGCACTACGTAATTACGAAAGGCTATGACTTACAACTTGAAGAAGGCGAAGCTACTTCAAGTGCAAAAAGAGTCACATTTAAAGATATGGCTAAAGGAATAGCTACAAATCCTCAGTTATTATTTGTATTAATGTATGATTTCTTAAAGCTAATAGGTTACTACACTTTAATGGCATCAGTTGCTTATTATGCAAAATTAGTATTAAAAGATCCAGCATCCATATCTTTGATTTTAGTAGTATTTAATCTAGGAGCTTTAATAGGTTCTCTTTACTCTAAAAATGTTGTTTCTAAAATGGGAAGTAAATACACAAATTTAATAGGAGTTGCAGGATTTGCAGCAGCTTTAGTATTAATCTACTTCTTACCAACAAACAAATTTATGGTAACTATACTTCTTGGAATAGGTCAAATATTCTTTGGAATAGCTTATGGAAATACAACAAGTCTTTATTCAAACTGTGGTACTTATAGTGAATATAAAACAGGTAAAAACACAAAAGCAATAATAATGTCATTTAGTTCTTTAGCAATAAAAATATCCATAGCAGTAAGAGGTGCAGTAATACCTGCTGTGTTAGCAGCAATAGCATATAACCCAGACGGAGCAATTACAGCATCAGTAGAAAGTGGTATAAAAATGTTATTCTTACTTGTTCCTATAGTATTCCTAGTAGTATCTATATTACCATTGCTTGCTTATAAAATAAAAGACAGTGATGTAACGATGATGGAAAAAGCATTACAAGAAAGAGGAAAAAATGTTTAATTTATAAAAATAAGGGGGAAATAATATGAGCACAAAAGCAGTAAGTGAGTATGCATTTAATGAAAAGGAAGTTGAAAATAAAAAATTAAATAATATAGTACCACCACCTTATGGAGGTGTAGCAATACAAACTTATAAGTTTGATACTCCTATTAGTGAAAAGGAAAATCTTCTTAGAATAGCAAATAATGAAATGCCAATTTGGATGCCTATAATGGGTGGAGATATAAACTTTATTCAACCACTTGTTATGCCAGATGCTCTTGCAAGATGTAAAGGTGGTAAAGACTGGTTTGGAATAGAGTGGGAATATGAACCTAATATAAATGCAGCAATGGTTAAGCCAGGAACTAGAAGACTTAGTGATATAACTAAATGGGAAGAAGAACTAGAATTTCCTGATTTAAATGATATAGATTGGCAAAAAGATTATGATGAAAATTATAAAGGAAAACTAGATCCTACAAGAGCAACTATGTTTGCCATAGTTAATGGATTATTTGAAAGAACTGCAGATTTAACTAGTTTTGAAGATACATTTTGTTATTTATTAGAGGAAGAAGAAGTATTAGAAAAATTTTATGATAAACTAGCAAATTGGCATATAGAATTATTTAAAATTGCTAAAGAAGTTTATCATGCAGATGTAATTATATTCCATGATGATATGGGAACACAAAGAAGCTCATTCTTCTCACCTGCAACTTTTGAAGAAGTAATGTTACCTCATTATAAAAAAATTGTTGATGCAGCTCATGACATGGGGTTATTAGTAAGTTTCCACTCTTGTGGTTCTGTAGAAAATCAAATAGAAAACTTTATAAAAGTTGGATTTGATTTTTGGGAAGGTCAAGACTGTTGTAATGATAAAGCTGGTTTATTAGAAAAATACGGAGATAAATTACCTCAAGTTAGTGCATTTACACCAGATCCAGAAGGAAATCTATCAGATGAAGAATATGAAAAAGCTTTAGTAGACAGAATAAAAGAATTTGGAAAAGATGGAAGATATGTAATGTGGTATCGTGAAAAAAATCAAGAAAAATATTTAAAAGGTCAAGAAATCATATATAGAGAATCTCGTAAATTCTACTGTGGAGAATAATCTTAAATTGGGGGAATTAAAATGATTATAATAGGTGAAAAATTAAATGGATCAATTCCAGTAGTTGGAGAAGCAATTGCTAATAAAGATAGTGAATTTATAAAACATAGAGCAAAAATTCAAGCAGATGCCAATGCTACTTATATAGATGTATGTGCATCTGTGCCAGAAGATGTGGAAGTTGAAACTTTAAAATGGATGATAGAATTAGTTCAAGAAGTAACAGATGTACCTATTTGTATAGATTCTCCAAGTCCTCGTTCTTGTGTAGAAGCAATTCCATTTTGTAAAAGAGAAGGAATTATTAACTCTGTATCTTTAGAAGGAGATAAGATAGATGTAATCTTTCCTGTAATAGCTAATACTAAGTGGGAATGTGTAGCACTACTTTGTGATGACAAAGGAATACCAAATTCAGTGGAAAGAAGAATGGAAGTATTTGAAAATTTAATGGCTAAGGCTAAGGAATATAATATAGATCCATCTAGACTTCATATAGATCCTTTGGTAGTCACACTGGGCACAGATGAAACTGCTTTGACTACTTTTGCAGAGTGCTGTAGAAGAATTAAAAAGGAATATCCAACAATTCATATAACTAGTGGGTTAAGTAATATATCCTTTGGCTTACCTTCAAGAAAATTAATAAATCAAGCATTTATGGTTTTAGCAAGAAATGCAGGTATGGATTCAGCTATAGTTGATCCAACAAATAGAAATATGTTAGGACTTATATATGCAACAGAAGCCTTGTTAGAAGAAGATGAATTTTGTTTAGAATATATAGGAGCTTATAGAGAAGGGTTAATAGGTAATAAAAAATAAAAATACAAATTAAATATAATATTTTGAAATTTACAATGGTTGAAAGGGGATATTATTATGTCAAATATAGAAGCTATTTCACAAGCAGTACAGGGAGGAAAATCTAAAAAAATAGGAGAATTAGTTGAACAAGCTTTACAAGCAGGTTGTGAACCTACTGAAATATTAAACAAGGGTATGATAGAGGCTATGAGTATAGTTGGAGATAAATTTACTAAAAATGAAATTTTTGTACCTGAAATGTTAGTAGCTGCTCGTGCAATGAAAAAAGGAGTGGAAGTATTAAAACCTCTTTTAGCAGGAGACAATTCAATTTCTGCTGGCAAAGTAATAATGGGAACAGTGGCAGGAGATTTACATGATATAGGTAAGAACCTTGTTATAATGATGTTGGAAAGTGCAGGATTTGAAGTTATAGATTTAGGTGTAGATGTTTCATCTGATAAGTTTATATCTACTTTAGAAGAAAATCCAGATACAAAAATAGTAGCAGCATCAGCGCTTTTAACTACAACAATGCCAGCTTTAAAAGAAACAGTTCAAGCATTGAATGGATGCAACTTAAGAAACAACATAAAAGTAATGGTAGGAGGCGCTCCAATAACACAAGAATTTGCAACTGAAATAGGTGCAGATGTTTATACAGAAGATGCAGCTTCAGCAGCTCAAATGGCTAAAAAACTTGTATTAGAAAATGCAAGTGCATAAATCATATGAAAGATATAAATGAAATAATTAAAAAAGCAAAAGTTTATGGATTTCATGAAGCTACTTTATTAGATGTTTCTACTATTAAATTGATGGATGAAGTAAGAAATATGTGTGAAGATAATAGATGCAATAAATATAATACTAATTGGTCTTGTCCACCAGGGTGTATCACTTTGGAAGAAGGAAGAAAAAAGCTAGCTAATTATTCAAAGGGAATAATAGTTCAAACAATAGGAGAAGTTGAAGACTCTCTTGATTTTGAGACTATGATGGAAATTGAAGAGAAACATAAAAGAAATTTCTATGAGTTTTATGAAATAATTAAAGAAAGATATGAAAACTCTATGGCTTTTGGAAGTGGATGTTGTACCATTTGTCCAAAATGTACATATCCAAATGAGCCATGCAGATTTCCACAAAAATGTGTATCTTCAATGGAAGCTTATGGAATGTTAGTTAGTGATATTTGTAAATCTAACAATATTAAATACTACTATGGGCCAAACAAAATTGCATATACATCTTGTTTTATAATTAAATAGCTCCCACAAATCCTTTCTCATTTTTAAGTGAGGAGGGATTTTTTAAATAAAAGTGAATAAAGGGGAAAAATTTATGAAAATAAGCATTAATAATGAAGAAAGTACTAAAATAATTTATGTAAATAAAAATGATAATTTGCTTAAAGTCTTAAGAGAAAATCATATAGAAGTAAATAATAACTGTGGAGCAAAAGGAAAATGTGGTAAGTGCAAAGTTAAAATTTTAAAATATGATTATTTGGAAACTACTAAAAGTGATGAAAAATATTTAAGCAAAAAGGAATTGGAAGAAAAAATAAGATTGGCTTGCATGATAAATTTGAAAGATGATATGGAAATTGAATTAATAAATAATAAAGATAATATTAATGTTTTAACAGATGTCTATGATAATATTGCTAATTTAGATACAAATATTAAAAAACATTATATTGAGTTAAAAAAACCAACACTGAAAGATCAAAGAGATGATATCAAAAGATTAAAAGAAAGTTTAAATATAGATTTAGAAATTAATATAAAAGATTTACAAAATATAAGTGAAATTTTAGAAGAAAATGATTACAAAATAACTCTTACTACTTACACAAATAAGCTACTTCATATTCAAGGTAATGATAGAAGTAAATATAAATATGGAATTGCCATTGATTTAGGAACTACAACCATAGCACTGTATTTAATTGATTTAAATAATGGACATATTATATCAGTCTTATCTCAAGTTAACAATCAAAGAGCATACGGTAGTGATGTGATATCTAGAATTAACTACACCATTGAAAATAAAAATGGAATTAATGAGTTGAACAAATGTATAATAGATGAAATAAATGAAATGATAGATAAAATTTGTAAAGCCAATAAAATAGATAAAGAAGAAGTTTATAACTTAGTAGTAGTGGGGAATACCACAATGATTCATTTATTTATGAAGCTTAATTGCAAAAATATAGCTCTTGCTCCTTTTATACCTACTTTAACTGAAACTTATGAATGTTTATCTTCTGATTTAGGTATAAATATAAATGGAGTAGTAAGTTTTCCTCCAGGTATTTCAGCTTATGTAGGTAGTGACATAAGTGCAGGAATTTTATCTTCAAATATTTGTGAAAAAGAAAAATATTCCCTACTATTGGATATAGGAACAAATGGAGAAATGGCTATGGGAAATAAGGACAAAGTGTTTACATGCTCCACTGCAGCAGGACCTGCTTTTGAAGGAGCTAATATTAAATATGGAGTAGGAGGAATAGATGGAGCAATAAGTAGTATTGATCTTAGTAAGAGTACAATTTATAAAACTATCAATAATGAAACACCTTGTGGAATTTGTGGTTCAGGAGTTTTAGATATAAGTAGTCAATTATTAAAATATGAAATAATAGATGAAAGTGGAAGAATGTGTGACTTGGATGAAATAAAAAATGAAAATTTAAGAAAAAGATTAAAAGAAGAAAACAATATGAAAGAATTTGTGATTTTTGAAGATGAAGATAAGAAAATAAGTTTTACACAAAAGGATATAAGAGAAGTACAACTGGCAAAGGCAGCAATTAATGCAGGAATGAAGGTATTACTAAAGGAAAGTAACTTAACTTATGATGATATAGAACATGTATATATTGGTGGAGGATTTGGAAATTTTATGGATGTGGAAAGTGCGGTAAATATTGGGATGATACCAAAGGAGCTTAAAAATAAAATTAAATCTATTGGTAACTGCGCAGGAAAAGGTGCAATAAATTATTTAATAAATGAAAAAAAACAAGAAGAGATTATTAATATCACTAATAAATGTAAGTATATAGAGCTATCACAAAGTAAAGATTTCCAAGAGTTTTATATTGATTCTATTATTTTTGAATAAAGTTATGCCTGTTATAATGTTAAGCCTAAAAAGCAATTACTTTAGAAAATTATTTCTAAAGTAATTGCTTTTTTTACGGAATTATCACATATTACCATTGAAAAAATTATAAAAGAATCCTATAATTATATAAAGAACATATGTTCTTGATGCGAAAATTTACAATTCATGATAGTTATTTATTAATTTAATATCTATATTTTAAGGGAGGTGAAGTTTTGGATTTACAAAGAAAGCTTGAAATATTATCATCAGCTGCAAAATACGATGTATCCTGCTCTTCAAGTGGAAGTAATAGAAAAAATAAAAAGGGAGGTATAGGAAATGCTTCCATAAGTGGTATTTGTCATTCATTTACACAAGATGGAAGATGTGTATCTCTTCTTAAAATTCTCATGAGTAATGTATGTATCTACGATTGTAGTTATTGTGTAAGTAGAACTTCCAACGACTTTCCAAGGGCCACATTTACTCCAGAGGAAATATGTGATATAACTATAAATTTTTATAAAAGAAATTACATTGAAGGTTTATTTCTAAGTTCAGCCATAGTAAAAAGTGCAAACTTCACCATGGAAAAGTTATACGAAACAGTTTATAAACTTAGAAATGAGTATAATTTTAATGGATATATACATTTAAAAGCCATACCTGGTGCAGATCAAAATCTAATAAATAAAGCAGGGCTTCTCGTTGATAGAATGAGTGTAAATATAGAGCTTCCATCATCAGAAAGTCTGAAAATATTAGCTCCAGATAAAGATAAAAATAAAATATTATTACCAATGAAACATATTAGTAATAATATTATTCAAAATAAAAGTGAAAGACAAAGTTTTAAAAATGCTCCCAGTTTTGTTCCAGGAGGACAAAGCACACAATTAATAGTTGGGGCATCACCAGAAAGTGATTTAAAAATACTAACTTTAAGTGAAAGTTTATACAAAAAAATGAACTTAAAAAGAGTTTATTACTCAGCTTTTGTGCCAGTAACAAAGGACAAAAGACTGCCAGAAATTAAAAATCCACCAACGCTGAGAGAACATAGGCTTTATCAAGCAGACTGGCTTCTTAGGTTTTATGGATTTAATGCTAAAGAATTATTAAGTGAAGAAAACCCAAACTTTGATATAAATTTTGATCCTAAAACTAATTGGGCTTTGCAAAATATTCATATATTTCCCCTGGAAATAAACAAAGCACCTAGAGAAATGCTACTTAGAATTCCAGGCATAGGTGAAAAATCCGTTCAAAGAATAATGGCTATACGTAGAGTTTCAAATATTTCTTTTGAAGATTTAAAAAAAATAGGTGTAGTTCTAAAAAGAGCACAGTATTTCATAATTTGTAATGGAAAATACTACGGAGACGTGTCCTTTGATGAGCCACTTATAAGAAATAGATTAACTCCAAAGGAAGATTTAAATATATTAGAAAGCAGAGGAGAACAACTAAATTTCTTTAATATGCCTGGATTTTCTTATTCACCTGCCATATTAAAGGTGGATGATATATTTTCATCAGTAATAGGAGAACTATAGGAGGAATTTATGAGAGTATTTTTACATGAACCAACTTTTGAAGGTTTGTTATCAGCCGTTTATGATGCTTATTACTCAAGTACAAAACCAGATTTTATATGCAGTAAAATAGTATATGAACAAAACTTAATTGATGAAGTTATAACAATAAAAAGTGATCCTATTAAATTTGAAAAGGTTTATAATGCCATAATAAATAAAATATCAAACAATGCATTAAATAAAATATACTATGTGTTTTTATCAGAAACAAAGGAAAGTTCCAATTTGATTTATAATTATCTAAGAATGGGATTTAAGTTTGGAAAAGATGTGGAGTTACATATTAACAATGATATAGTTTTAAATATGGATAAAATGAGTAATAAGGTATCATACGAAGGTCACAGACTTACAGGTTTCATTAGATTTAAAGAAATCAATAATATTTTATATGCTTCCATTAATCCAGATTATAATATACTACCTATAATTGGAGAGCATTTTAAAGAAAGACTTTCAAATGAAAATTTTATAATTCACGATATAAAAAGAGATATTGCTCTTATTTACAATAAAAAAGATTATTATTTAACTAATTTATCAAAAACTCAAAAAAATATTTTAATGAATAGTGATGATAAAGGTGAATATGAAAATTTATGGAAACAATATTTTAAATCTGTAAATATAGAAGAACGTAAAAATCCTAGACTTCAAAAAAGAATGATGCCAACTAGATATTGGAATAATATTATTGAAGTTAATAATAAGTAATTAATAGATTTTCTGACAAGTATATTAATTTAAAAATAGAGTAAAAATAAATATGTATGATTAGAATTATCATATTTTATTAATGACTTATACAACTGGGAGTGAATCACAATGACAAAAGTAACCTTACAAGATATACAAAAAGCACAAGAAACCATAAAGGATATAGTAAAAAAAACAGATATACTTGAAAGTACTAAACTTAGTACAATGACTGGAGCAAATATTTATTATAAATGTGAAAATCTTCAAAAGACTGGTTCTTTTAAAGTGAGAGGAGCTAGTAATAAAATAGCAAATCTTACGCAAGAGGAAAAATCTAAAGGCGTTATAGCTTCAAGTGCAGGAAATCATGCTCAAGGTGTGGCACTAAGTGCAAAAATGAATAACATAGAAGCAACCATAGTAATGCCTTCAACAGCACCTCTTGCTAAGGTCACAGCTACAAAATCTTATGGAGCAAATGTGGTACTAGAAGGAATTGTTTATGATGATGCCTATGCAAAAGCAGTAGAACTACAAAAAGAGAGTGGAGCGACCTTCCTTCACCCATTTAACGACAAATACGTTATAGCAGGACAAGGAACAATAGCTCTAGAAATTTTTGAACAAATGAACAATAAAGTAGATACCATACTTTGTCCAATAGGTGGAGGAGGAATAATTTCTGGTATTGCAGTGGCAGCAAAAGCCCTTAATCCAAATGTGAAAATAATTGGTGTACAAACAGCAAATATTCCATCTATGTATGAATCTATAAAAGAAGGTAAAGTCACAACAGCATTTAAAGCAACTTCTGTAGCAGATGGTATATCAGTTAAAACTGTGGGAGACTTAACATTTGATATAGCAAAAGACTTAGTGGACGAAGTAGTGCTTGTGGAAGAAGGGGAAATAGCAGAAGGACTTTTATTCTTAATGGAAAACCAAAAAGTTGTTGCAGAAGGATCTGGAGCAGTTACAACAGCAGCAATACTAAGTGGAAAATATAAACCAAAATCAGGGGAAAATGTTGTTTGTATAATTTCAGGTGGTAATATAGACGTTAATACTTTAAATAGAATTATAGCCATAGGTTTAAATGAAGGTGGTAGACGTTTTTCATTTAACACAGATATAAAAGATAAGCCAGGTGGACTATCTGAACTTACTAGAATACTAAGTGGATTAGATGCAAATATAATAACAGCAAATCTATCTTCAGTAAACGAGATTGGTAAGTTAAATGCACATATGACTATGGAAACTTTTAATCATGATCATATAGAAAAAATTAAAAAAGCCATAAGTGAAGGTGGTTTCAAAATTAAATAAATCATGTAAAGGAATAATGTTATAAACATTGTTCCTTTTTTAATTTATTTAATACTAAATCATTAAAATTAAAAATTATAAAAAAGACGTATATGACTTATGGTCAAAAACTAATGTTTATGGTATATTATAATTTATTGTTTAAAATAAGTTGAAATATTTAAGATTGTTAAGGAAGGAAATGCCATGGAAATACTTAGATTTAAAAAAGATGAATTTAATATGGAAAGTTTTATAAATTATTATAATGAAAATATAGAAGAATTACTTTTTAATTATCCTCATTATATATCAAGAGTTTGCCTAGTGGATAGAGATTATATGGATGTAATTATTTTTGATGAAGATTATGAGGATATAAATAGGGTAAAAGATTATGTAGAGTTACTACATGATGGAGAATATGCACTTCATTTTGTTGTGGGAAAAACTTATGAAGGAGCAGAAAAAATAGAACTTCTTCATGGTGAAAAATATATATTAAATCACTATATGGATGATATTTACGAAGATGATAACACTATAAAAGATATAGGAGATTTAAGCTTAAATGTGGATACTCTAGTTGGCTTATTATTTGATTTAGAAGAAAATGAAGTAGTAGTACATCCTGTAGATTTTGAACATGGAGGAGAAATATCACAACCTAGAATAAGAAAAGTTGATTATTGTGGGGATATGGAAGATAAATTAGTGAAAATTTTAGATGAATTTTTAATTGAATAAAATAAGTAAAGGACAGCTATGTAGCTGTCCTTTACTTATTTTATTCCTAAAACAAAGTTGAAAATTTTTACTCTGTATAAAATTTCATAGACAATAAATGTTAAAATAGCTGAAAAAATTATTATTAGTCCTATGGATAAAGTAGTAGATTTAACTGTAGGTACAATTAAAATTGCAAGAACTAATAAAATAGGTTGATGAATAATGTAAATTGGGAAAGTACGCTTATTTAAGTACTTTAAAAGCTTATTGTTTTTATTTAGGTGAATACTACTAAAACCAATAACTGTAGAAATTGCGCATATTAAAACACCGTTTTTTAAAATACTATCAATACTCCATACTGTTGTGTTGCCTTCCTCTGGTCTAAGTATTAATGTGTAAATAACACCACCAATTGCGAAAAAAACAAGAGTAATTAAATACTTAAAACGATAGCTTATTAATTTTTCTAAAAGTGTATCATCTTCATAAACAATATAACCTAATAAGAAAATTAATAAACATCCTATTATGCTTTTTCCCATTATGCTTGGAAATAAGTCGCTAAATATTCCAAGAAGCAATAAAAAAAGAAAACTAAATTTATTTACAAAAGCTTTTTTTAATAAATGAACTATTTTTATCCCTTTTTCATGCTTAAAAACTAGAAATAAAATAATTCCTCCCAAAATGGAAACAATAAATAAATAAAGTATAAACCATAAGTGAGCAGGAGTAAAAGCTCCATCAAATCCTGTAAAGTCTGTTACGTTTGAAAAAAAGAAACCTAAATGACTCAAATAACTCAAATTTCCTTCACCACGCCAAATCCTTGCCAAATAAGTTTGTGGTGGTACTAAAAATATAAGTCCAAATAAAAGTGGCACAAGAAGCTTTTTAATTCTTTCTACTATATATTCCTTAATATTTCTACGTTCAAAGGAAAAATATGTGGAAGCTCCCGCAAGGAAAAATAACATGGGCATATACCATGTAAATAATAATAAAATTATTATATCTGCAAAAAGGTTCTTTTCTACTGAAATAATATAAAAGTCCCCAAACTGGCAAAATATAGCGCAAGTATGATAAACAAAAAGCATTAATATACTTATGTTTCTAATCCAGTCTATTTCGTATCTTCTCATCTAACCCTCCAAATTTATAATAAGTCACAAAATATTCTTGCTATTTATTTTACTTTACCATAAATTTAGCCATATGTATCTATAAATGCGAAAAACAAATTACAAAATATTAAAGCTGAAAGATGATTCTTCCAGCTATTATATTTATAAAATTTTATTATCCAATTTTAACAATATTTAAACTTGCATTGCATTCTTCATTACTACAACTAGTAATAGTTTTACTATTATTAGAAAAATTATTGTTTTTCAGTTTGAGTATGGTATTTTCAGGAATATAGACTATATAATTACCAATAATAGACATGTAATTTTTCTTATTAGGATCTATTACTCCAAAAGTTCTTTGAATATTTTTTTGCAAAATATTATTAATATATAATCCTATATTTTGCTCAATATAATCTTTTTTATACTCTATATTAACTGGAATATTATATATAATATGATATACA
The DNA here is from genome assembly GCF_051148895.1 of Terrisporobacter vanillatitrophus. GTDB lineage: Bacteria > Bacillota > Clostridia > Peptostreptococcales > Peptostreptococcaceae > Terrisporobacter > Terrisporobacter vanillatitrophus. Next base: position 2,124,360 of record NZ_CP154625.1, on the reverse strand, counting down.
CCAGATTTATTAACTTTTATAGTAGTAGGATTAACAAGAACTATATCTTCATTAAATATTTCTGTTATATTAAAAGGGAAGTACTCGTTTACACCTACATTTACTAATTCTGTTTGTAGAAAAGTAGCATAAGAACTTTCTTTATTACTGAGTTCTTTTAATATATTACAGAGGCTTTCTAATAAATGATTATAATTTTTATTATAATTATTAAATTCTTCTTTCATAGACAATTCACCCCCTAATATATTTTATGATAAGTTTTGTAAAAGGGTTACAAAATAGGATTTATACACGATAATTTTTAAGATAAGTGTTAAAATCCCAATTTTCTAAGAAGGCTTTAGCTGACATATATCCAGATTTATATAAATATCTCATTTGATCTTTTGATATATTAAAATCTGTGGTATTGATACCTAATGTTGGAATGTTGACAATTCTAACTGTATCACAATCTTTAAAATATATTTCTTCACTTGTCAAAAGACTTGTTTCTATAACATCTATTAAATAAGGAATAAAACCATTTGAATTACTACTAGTTTTTTCAACGTTATCATATAAATTAAAACCAAAGGTAGGCCATCTTGGATTATCTTTCACGTCAAAAATCCAAATAGGAAAATTACTCAAAAGACCACCATCAACAATATAACAAGGAGTTTTACCCATATTTAGAACCATAGGTTCATAGAAAAAAGGTATACTAAGACTCATTCTAACAGCTTTTGCTATTTCAAAATCAAGTGGATTTATATTATATTCAACTAAGTCATCAGGTAAGGTAATTAATTTATGACGAGTAACATCTGTTGCAATAACTTTCAATCTACTTTTGCCATCACTATAAATGTCCCTAAAATATTTTTTGCCTTTTCTCTCAAATTTTTCAGTTAAAAAATTTTCAACATAATCACCTGAATGTATTCCTTTGGAAATAAGTAGAGAAGTAACAAGTCCCACTAAAGGAATAGACTGTAATGTATCCTTATCTGCAAATTGATTAAAATCCAAGCTAAACATAATATTCTTTATTTCTTTGGCACTATATCCCACAGCCACCAACGAGGCCACAATTGCACCAACAGATGTTCCAGCAACTCTTTTCCAGATATAACCTTCTTCTTCAAAGAAAGAAAGTGCACCCACAAGGGCTATCCCTTTTACACCTCCACCTTTGCATACTAAATCTGCGTACATTATTATTCACCACCAATATTAATCTAATACCTATATATTTGGTACACTACATAATATGTAGATTAATAAAAAATGATAAATACAATATGGAGATGATTATATAATAATTCCTAGTAGGATATAATATAAAAATTAAATATAGTAAAATAATACAAATCAAGAAAATAATTAATATAAAGCAGACATTGATATTAAAATCCTATTAAATTAAAATATTCCTTATTATTAATAACTTTGACAAGAATTCTGTATACTTTAGTTAATTGGTTAACAAAATTTAAAATAAAAAAGGAATTATTTAATAGAAACAGAATATTATATATAAACCTAGTTATTTTAATTATTGAACAGATATTAAAATGTGTGAAATCCCCCACATTCTAATATATTATAGTATTTTAACACCGTTTGCATCTCTGCATTTGGTGTTTTTTTCTATATTTTTTTAACAAAGATAATTAATTATTTAATAAAGATATAAAAAATCAATATGGAATAAGTTTTTATGTAAGCGTAAAAGATTTAACGCCTTGAAATATAAGAGGCAATAACTGATATTGTATTAAAATCAGTTATTGCCTCTATATTATTTATTTTCTATTTTAAGATTTTCTGGCAGAGTTGCCGACCAAGGCATTAGCTCTAATAATTTTTCTTCTGTTAATGTTTCATGTTTTGACATATTATCCATCAAATAAAGCAGATACTTTTCTGCAACAAGATCGTAGCTTTTAGCAGTTTCAATAATACTGTACAGAGTAGCACTTGCTTTTGCACCTTTTCCAGTATTAGCGAATAGCCAGTTCTTCCTTCCAATTACAAATGGCTTAATAGCCCTTTCAGCCGCATTATTATCTATTTCCAATGCTCCATCCTCAAGTACTCTTCTCATTCCAGGTAAAACTTTTTTACTATATTCTAGAGCTTTCCCTAACGGGCTTTTAGGCAATGCATCTTCAATTTCATCTGATACATATTTTTCAAATTTATGTAAAATGGATGATAACTTTTCTTTTCTATATTTATATCTAATTTTGAAGAAATCTTCATCTTCACCATAATCTTTTCTCAAGTCTTTTTCTAATTTATATATTTCCTCACAATAATTAAACCCTATGATTGCACGTGATTTTTTCAAGGCTTCATTATTTAGGGTTGATACGATATCATAATATTTTCTTCGGATATGCGCTAAACAATAAAGTCGTTTAGCATCACTGACGCTATTGTATCCGTTATATCCGTCTGTCTGAAGAAATCCAGAATAACCATTCAAAAATGATTTTGGATAAGAACTAGATCTAGTTTTCTGATATTCATATAAAATAATAGAGTTATCATTTCCTCCTGTTTTATATAACCACATATAACATTTAGATCTTGATTCTTTTCCCTTTGCATCAATTACCACCAAGCTCGTTTCATCAGCTTGTATATAATTTGATTTTAATAATTCCTCTTTCATTAAATCATATACAACTTGAAATTCCTTAGCAGAACTTATTATCCAGTTAGACAAGGTTTGCCTAGATAGATTAGCCCCTAACATCTTGAAATAATTTTCTTGTCTATATAATGGAAGTGAATATAAATATTTAAGACATATAGCATGAGCTACTATTTCATTAGATGCCATGCTTTTATGTAAAAAAGTTTTTGGTGTTTTAGCACAAACTATATTTGCTTCTCCTGTTTTTTCTTCACATGATTTACAAGCATAGCTGTATGTTATATGCTTTTCAACATAAAGTTTCGCGGGTTCATACTTTAGAATATCTTTTTCTTTTTTTCCTATCTCAACTAAAGTCGAATGACATTCATTACAAATGGCTTCGCCTTCCTCAAGTCTATGTTCTATTACAACTACTTCTAAATTAGATAAATTCTCTTTTTTACCTATATTTGAAGTTGATTTTTTTCGAGTATAAGTTATTTCCTCTATTTCAGGCTCAGCTACTTTTAAGTCACTTTCTTTTTCAGCCTCATTAAATAGAGATAATTGGTTTGAATCTACTTGCTCACTAGATTTCCCAAATATCTTCTTATTTTTATTTAAAATATGACCTTTTAAAATTTCTACCTCTTTTTTCAAACTATCTATTTCTTTATCTTTAGATTCAATCTCATTTTCCATTTTAGTAATTAATTTTTTTGTATTCTCATCCAATTCTTTTTCTAAAACTATATCCTGCATATTATAACCCCTTATATTCTTAAATATAATATAATTGTACTATAAAATCGTTGAAAATTCAGTTATTTAGGAGTATTTTGATCATTCTATTTAGTATGTATTTTTCTGAATTACAGGCTTAAATTTGGAAGATGTTCTAACTTCATATCCTTTAAGAAGCCAACTTAATTCTTCTTTATTTACTGTTAATGCTTCTTCTTTAGTCATAGGCCATTTTAATTTATTGTTTTCAATTCTGTGATAGTATAACCAAAATCCTTCGTCAAAGTGGAGGATTTTCAGTCTATTTTGTTGTCTATTACAAAAAACAAATAATGCCTTTTCAAAAGGATCTAGTTTTAATTGGTTTTGTACTGCAATTACTAAGCCATCAATGCTTTTTCTCAAATCTGTTACTCCACATGCTAGATATACTTTATCAACTTCATTTAGATTTAACATGAATTTGAAAGCTCCTTTATTATTGTAGTTAAAAGCGTAGCTTCGCTAGGTGGAATATGAATAGTTACATTGTTTATTTCAATTTTTATATAACTAGAAAGAGTATCTACTTCTTTAGTAGTTATTGGGGTAGCTACTTTAACTAATTCCACCTCACAAAAAGTAGATGCTACAGGTTGCTGAACCTTTCTTTTTCTATGATAATAGAATTGACTTTTAGAGATTTTATTTTCTTCACAGAAATTTGTGACAGAACCGTCATATGAGTTGAATTTTTCAAGTATTTCAGCCCATTGATCTGGGCTATTTTTTACATACATAAGGTTAGCCTCCATATTTAATATTTTATATTTATATTTTAGCTAACCTTTTACTTGTAATATAGGTAGAAATTCTTTTACGCTTACGTTTTTATGTGAAAAATCTAATAGAAAAGGATATGAAAATGAGAAAAACAAAAACAGGCTCATAGTTTATGAACCTGTTTTCGAAATATAATAATACAAGGAGAAATAATTTAAAAATAGTAAATATTGTATTAAGCACCATTAATAAATTACTTATTAATAATTGTAGTCTAATTTTTAACAATTCACAATAAAATTAATTGTTAAAAATTAAAAAATATCTGTTCATTTGATGATGTAGTGCCCTTTGACCAACTATTTATCTCATGCAATTTACTTTTCAATGAATTTTCTACTAAACTTATATTATAATTATTATCAATCATTATCACATTTTTATCTTTTAATAATTTCATATTACCACTTCTACATCTATAATTCATATTATTGTGTTTATAACAACATATTATTTTATTTTGCTCTTTTGCAAAATTAACAGTATGCATAGTTCCACTTTTCGTGTCACATTCTACAACTATTACACCTAAAGATAGAGCACTTTGCAAACGATCTCTTTCAATAAAATTATTTTTGTAAGGTTTATCAAGTGGAAAATACTCACTAATAATGCATCCGTTATTGTAAAGTATTTCATCACATAAATATTTATGATCTGATGGATAAATATTTGAAATTCCACTAGGTAAAACTGCTAGTGTTCTATTATGATTTTTTACTGTGGCCAAATGTGCATTATAATCTATTCCATGAGCCAAACCACTGACAATTATATAGTTCTTACTTGAAAATAATTTAACAAGGTTTCTAGTGATTTTTTCACTTTCTAAGGTAGGGCATCTAGTTCCTATAATTGCAACAGACTTATTTTCAATAATGCATGACTTATTTCCTTTTAAAAATATAATTACAGGGTTATTAGGAATAATTTTAAGTTTTATAGGAAAATCTTCATCCAAAATAGTCATTATTTTTATATTATTTTTTTCACAGTAGTCAATAATGTTTAAACTTATATTTTTTGCTATTATTATATCTTGTATATTAAAGTCAAATTTATAATTTGGAAGGTTTTTAATAATAAAATTTAAAATACAAACAGGATCAGTAGATACTGGTAAAGTTTTATACATTAATTTAGTAATTGTTTTTTTCCCAATTTTATTTATATTAAGTAAAGTTAAAATTAATTGTTTTTTTAACATAGTAACACTCCTATTAAAATTAGTTTATCAAATTAACATAATTTTAAATAGGAAATAATTTCATTTGAATTAAATTCAATTGTTAATTATTGTTGATACCACACTTAAAATACCAGTCAAAATTTTATCTTCTAAATCATTTATTTTTATAAATGGTTTTGGTGGTTCTTTATAATCTCCTAAACTTTTTCCCATTATGATAATATCATGCCAACTGTCTAATTTATAACCGCAATTTGGATAAAATCCTAGTTGTTTAAAACCGAAAAATTCATGAAGTTTAACACTACTTTTATTTGGGCTAGTTATTATGGAATATACATTTTTTACATTTTGATGAGCTAAAATTTGCAAAATACAAGTATATAATCCTCTCCCAACACCTTTATGAGTATATTTTTTGTCAACATAAATAGAGAGTTCCACATTCCAATCATAAGCATCTCGCACCTTATATCTATTAGCATATGCATATCCAATAACTTGATTATTCAATTCACACACTATATAAGGATAATTTTCTTTGGTTTTCTCAACTCTACTACAGATTTCATCAATGGTAGGTACAGCATACTCAAATGTTATTGATGTGCTAATCACATAAGGTGCGTAAATTTTCAAAATTGCTTGTGCATCATTCTTCTCGGCAAACCTTATAACAAATTCATTCATATATACACCTTCTTATATCTATTATTTATTAAAAGTGTAATGAAAAATAATAGAATAAGCAATAAGAATAGAATAAAATAAAAAAATACCGTAGTAAAAATGCATTTATTACGGTATTTTACAAGTAATTGTCTAATTATACATGTTATGTTGATTCATATAATTATAAATTTGTTCTCCATGTTCTTGTTCTTCTTTTTGAATATGATTTAAAACTTGTCTGATATTTTTATCTTTAAACTCAAATATAGCTGTGTTATATGTAGCAGAGATATATTTTTCAGTAGATAAAGTATCTTGACATAGCATTTTATCATTTTCATCATATGCACCACTAGATACATTATTTTCTAGATTAGGCATTGAAAGTGTACTATTTTGTTGCATTTGTTGCATTTGTTGATTTTGTTGATTTTGATTGCCAGAATTAACATTTGGTACTGAACCATTTAATATTTGATTAATAGAATCTAAATGTTGCTGTTCTTTTTGAGCTAAGGAAGAAAATAATTGTTTTAGTTCTTGACATTTAGCTCTGTTAGAATAATCATTATACTTTGATACACATAAAGTTTCATGACTCTTTTCGTCTTCAAGTAAAAGTCTTTCTTTTGTAGTTAAATTTACCATAATAACACCTCCATCTTTAGTTTGTATTATTGAGTAAAATTTATTCTACTTTTCTTATAATATTTACTGTTACTATAAAATTATAAATTTATTATTTTAAGAGTATAAAATAAATATATAAGGCCATAATTAAAAATGTAAAACCTTTATTTTTTATTCTTGATTTTATTTATATTCTCGGTTTCTAATTAAAATATTGCAGGAAAAGGCTAAGTAAAATACTACTTAGTCTTCTTTCATTCTAATAAACACTCCATATTCATGTAGGAATCAAATTTCCATAAAATAAAATAAAAATTCTGTCGCATATAGTAACAAAAACTTATTCTTCTTAATAATATAGACTATAAGTAGTTATGAAAATCAAAACTAAATTATAAAACTCTTGTTAATCTTAAAAAAATTAAAAGAGTACAAAAGTATATAATTAATTGGATATTAAGATAACCACTTATTAAAGTTAGAACTCTCAAAATTACAATTCTATACAACTTCAGATAATAGTTCATATAATAAACAGGCCATTAATTAAAGAAAAGAATCTGCTGAAAAGTAGATTCTTTTCCATATATAGTGAGGAAGTGATCAAATGGCAGCAATTAAAGGTATTGATGTGTCTAAACATAACGGAAATATAAATTGGAAAAAAGTAAAAGATGATGGTATAAAATTTGTTATTACTAGAGCAGGATTTGGATCATCAACAATAGACGATAAATTTGAAGAATATATTAAAGGTGCTATTAAAGAGAATATTGATGTAGGAATATATTGGTTTAGTTATGCCATAAGTGAGGAAAAGGCAAGATTAGAGGCTATTAAGTGTATGGAAGTAATTGAGCCTTACAAAGATAAAATAACTTATCCTGTTTTTTATGATTTTGAATATGATAGTGTAAGTTACGCAAAAAAACAAGGCGTAAGTATAAATAAAACAAAGGCAACAGCATTTGCTTATGCCTTTTTAAAAGAAATTGAAAAAGGAGGATACACTCCTGGACTTTATACAAATATGGACTTCTCCAATAATTATTTTTTCAAAAGCCTTCAAAGAGATTATGATTTATGGATAGCCCAATACTCCTCAAGATGCTCCTATAGTGAGTCTCATGTAATGTGGCAATATAGCGAAAACGGAAGAGTATCTGGAATAGAAGGAAATGTAGATTTAGATTATTGTTATAAAAAATATACAAATAAAAAACATAATAATTCTACCACTAATAATATAAAAAAAGATGATAGTATAGACAATGATAAAGAAGATAGCATATCTAAAATTCTAGTTAAGTCATTACAAAATGCTTTAAATAAATCTTATAATTGTAATTTAACTGAAGATGGTATTTGGGGACCTAAAACAAAAGCAGCTGTAGAAAAGCATCCACTAAGTATAAAAAACAAAAATAAAAAATTAGAACATACTAAATGGCTACAAAAATCCTTAAAAGAATTAGGTTATGACATTGCAGTAGATGGATATTTTGGAAAGGATACTCAAGAAATAGTAGAAAAATATCAAAAAAAGAAAAAACTTGAAGTAGATGGAATACTAGGAATTAAAACCCATGAATCTATAATTTCCTACACATAATTTTGAAGAACCTTAAAGTACCAGTGTGTCTGGTACTTTTTTTAATATACAAATTTAAAAAATAAAGTTATTAACCGATAATGTTTAATAATTAAAATAAGTAACTTAATTTCTTTAAATTTATGATAATACATATTATAATATGCTTTTACATTTTATAACATTAAAATGTAAAATGGTATTATATATCTAAAAATAGTATTTTTTAACTTACAAAATGCTTTGAATTCAAACAAGTTCTATTATAAAATAGTTATATGCAAAAGAAAAAAAAGAAAAAAGTTGTTCTTTTTAAGGTAAGAGAAAAGGGGAAAGTTATGATTAAAATTTTAAATTCTTTACGTTGCACTATTATTGCAATAAACAAAGAAAAGCAAATTATATTTGCAAATAAGTTTTTTTTAGACTTATTAGGGGTTAGTGAAGAAGATGTAATTGGAAAAAACTTGTTTCAAATAATATCTATTAGTTCTCAACCTATTGATGATCTTATAGATATACTACCAGAACAAAGGAGGTTTCATTTTTGTATAAAAAATCAAAATAATAACCTTCAATCATTATGGGGAGAAATATTAGAAGATGATTTTAAAGGGGAAAATGCTTATTTTATAATAGGAAAAACTCACTATGACAAACAATATACAAGAGCAGATTTAGAAGGTCTATTAGATATTATTCAAGTGGAATGTTGTATTAAAAATACTAATAGAGAGTATATATATGTAAATCAACAATTTGCAGACAACCTTGGATGCGAAAAAAGTGAAATTATAGGAAAAACAAGTCGAGATTTTTTTTGCAAAGAAGATTGGACTTATATGGAAAAAAAAGAGAAAATGGCAATAGATAAGAAAAAAATAATTAATAATGAAAATATCTATTTTACGACAAATGAAAAAAAGTGGTATAGCAATACCTTAGGTCCTATATTTGATGAAAATAATAATATAAAATTTTTAGCAAGTTGCAAACTAGATATAACACTTACAAAATTTCTAAATGACACACTACAAATTACGCTTAATCAAATAAACCAAATTAGTAGTGATATAAGTATCTTCGATATGGATAAAGAATATAAATCATTAATACAATATACTATTGAAAAACTGATGAAGTTCTCAAAATCCGATGGTATTTCAATTATTTACTTTGATAAAAAATGCTCCCAATTAAAAGTAATTGCACAAAGAGGAGAAGTAATTGAATCATTTAAAGGCGAAGGTTTTGGTAAAAGGTTGTATGAGCTTATAGATAAGTATGGCGAAGGAATGATACAATTAGAGCAACTAAGAAATAATAGAGACTTAGATTTAATAAATGAAAATTATATACCAGAGAAATTCTCGGCAATAGGTATTTACAATATGACTCTTGATAAAGACTATTCTGGTTTTATTATGTTAACATATAAAAAAGGGCATGAAGATAGATGTATTCCCATAAATTATTTTAAAACTATATGTTCATATATATCAATAAATATAGCTAATTGGAAGAAATTCAAAGATATTAAAGAAGAAAGAAAAAAAGTGCAAAAAATAAATAATTCTTTGATGCAATTTATAGACGTATCCGAAGATATGATTGCAATATGGAACTTAGATGGAAATCCTATTTATAATAACTATCAAATTATCAATATTTTAGGTTATGATAATATAAAAGATTTAAACTTTTTTGATATATTATATCCTGATGATAGAGAACAAGTACTTGATATGATGTTTAATGAAGATCGAGATTTTGGCTCTGTTACAAGTAGATTTAGAGGTAGTGACAATAAATATAAATGGATAGATTGGAGTTATAAAATTATAAGAGAAGAAAATATGTTTTTTTCAACAGGTAGAGATGTAAGTGAAAGAATTGCCAATGAAAAGAGAAAATTATTAGTTCAACAAGCAAAGTGCATAGAAGAAATAAAAGATGAATTTTTATCTAATATAACTCATGAATTTAGAACACCAATAAACATAATTATGTCAACTATCCAACTAATTAGTACAAGCTTAGAAAATAACACATATAAGATTGATGACTTAAATGAACATATAAAGTATTTAAAAAGAAATTCCAATAGATTGCTTAGACTGGTCAATAACTTAATAGACATTACATATATAAAAAATGGATATCATGAAATAAATCTACAAAACTATAATATAGTTGAACTAGTGGAAAATGTTTGTAACACAATAGTTTCTAATGAAGAAAATAATAATATTAATATTATTTTTGACACAGATTGTGAGGAAATAAATATGGCCTGTGATGCAGATGAAATTGAAAGAATTCTTTTAAATCTTTTGTCTAATGCAATAAAATATAGTTTTACAAGTGATCCCATTATAGTAAGTATAAAGTCAAACAAAAGTAATGTGAAGATATCTGTAAAAGATCATGGTATTGGTATTCCAAAAGACTATTTAGATAGAGTTTTTGACAAATTAACTAGAGTGGATAATAATTTGACAAGACATAATGAAGGAAGTGGCATAGGACTTGCTATAGTAAAATCTTTAGTAAATTTGCATGAGGGAGAAATCGAAGTTGAAAGCGAATTAGGAAAAGGCTCAAATTTTATAATCACTTTGCCAATTAGTTTAGTCAATGAAGAAAGTGTTAATGTGGAAAAAATATATGATTGTAAAAATAAAGTTGAAAAATGTGCTCTGGAATTTTCAGATATTTATGAGTATAATTGTTGATAATTATAATAATATGTTAAAATAAAGAAAATACTTTTAAGGAGAGACAACATGGAAGAAATGAGTATACTTATAACAAATGAAGCTAAAAAAGAATTGGACAAACTTTTAGCTAGTAGTGATAAAACTTGCATAAGAATTCTTACTAGATGTATAACAATGACAAGTAATGCAAAAGTTGATTTAGAACTTGATAATCCAAATGATAATGATAATTTATACGATGTGGATGGATATAAAATAATTATAAATAAAGTACTTGATTCACAAATGAATTATATTACAATTTCATTTGGTGGACTTTTAAGTCGTGGAAGTTTCTGTGTTGATGCAGATTTCAATTTTTATTATTAAGTTGAAAAGTATAAAAATTTAAGGATATACCTTAAGTTTTTATGCTTTTTTTATTTATAAAGCCTAGAGGGGAGATGATTAGCAATAGATTAATACTATAATTCACAAAGTCTTACCTAAGTAAGTTATAATATAAATATGGCTGTACATAAGATAGTATTATAAAATAAATTACTAATAGGAGTGTATTTATGGATTCAAAAGATAAACAATTTGAAAAAATGACTAAAACACCTATTCCAAAATTAGTGTCTTCTTTAGCAGTTCCTACTATTATCAGTATGCTAATAACATCTCTATATAATATGGCAGATACATATTTTGTTTCTCAACTTGGTACAAGTGCTTCAGCAGCAACAGGCATTGTATTTTCTCTAATGGCAATTATACAAGCCATTGCTTTTGCCATAGGCCTAGGCTCTGGAAGCACTATTTCTAGAAAGCTTGGACAACAAAACAAGGAAGATGCTGATATTTTAGGTTCTTCAGGTTTTATTACCTCCTTAATATTTGGATTTGGTTTATTAATATTTGGAAACATATTTATAGAGCCACTAATGATTTTACTAGGCTCAACAGAAACAATTCTTCCTTATGCAGTAAACTATGCAAAATACATATTATTTGCAGCTCCTTTTATGACTGCCTCTTTTGCTTTAAATAATATGTTAAGAGCTGAAGGAAAAGCAAATTTTGCAATGGTCGGTATAGGAATTGGAGGTATTATAAATATAATTTTAGATCCTCTATTTATATTTTACTTTAATTTAGGTATTAGTGGTGCTGCCATAGCCACAGCTACAAGTCAATTTTTAAGTTTTATTATATTGTTTTCCTATTACGTAAGAAGAAAAACAATAGTTAAATTTTCCATAAAGAAAGTATCAAAAGAATTAAAAATATACTTAACAATATTTAAAAATGGAATGCCTAGTTTCTTTAGACAAGGATTAGCTAGTGTGGCCACAGTAGCACTAAATTTTAATGCAGCTAATTATGGAGATTCAGCTGTAGCTGCCATGTCAATTGTTGGAAGAGTATTTATGTTAATATTTTGTGTTGTAGTAGGTTATGGTCAAGGTTACCAACCTGTAGTTGGATACAACTATGGTGCAAAAAACTTCACTAGAGTTAAAGAATCTTTCTTGTTTACTTTAAAAATAGGAACCACAATAATGACAGTATTAGCTTTTATGGGGTATATATTATCGTCACAAATAATGTCATGGTTTATTTCTGATTTATCTGTTATTGAAATAGGAACGAGAGCCTTACGATATCAATGCTTAGTAATGCCACTTATGGCCTTAGGTGTTATTTCAAATATGACATTTCAAGCAGTTGGTAAATCTTTTCATGCAACTTTTTTAACGTCTTGTCGTCAAGGAATATTTTTTCTTCCACTAATAATAATTTTACCGAAAGTATTCTATTTAAAAGGAGTAGAAATTACACAACCCATATCAGATGTACTTACTTTTATTATAAGTATTCCATTTATATATAAATTTTTCGAAAATTTAAATAACAATACCAATACAGAATAATATGTTATAATAATTTTACTTATATGTATAATATTGGAGGTAAATTATGAACAAAAAACAATATGTATGCCCAAAATGCGGAAATCAAACTTTTGAATCTGATCAGTTTCAAGCTACAGGAGGAAATTTTGCTAAAATATTTGATGTACAAAATAAAAAATTTGTAACTATAAGTTGCAAAGAATGCGGATTTACAGAGCTCTACAAAGGAACATCTTCTGATGGCTGGAATATATTAGACTTTTTAATGGGATAATATTAAAAAGATATAGTACATAAGGAAAAAGGCTGCTTTAAAGCAGTCTTTTTCCTTATATTGTAATAAAATATTATATTGTAGTATAATAATTAATAGTTAAAAATTATAAAACAAATATATTATAGGAGAGAGTAAAATGTCAAATATGATAAGTGTACAGTGGTTAAAAGAAAATTTAAACAATGAAAAGTTAGTTATAGTAGATTGTAGATTTTCACTAATGGACAAAGAATATGGAAAAAGAAGTTATAATGAATCTCATATTAAAGATTCTGTAAGAGTAGACATTGAAACTGAATTATCTGCACCTGTAAAAGAACATGGTGGAAGACATCCACTTCCAAGTGTAGAAAAATTAAAAACTACTTTTGAAAATATAGGAATAAATAATGATTCAATAGTAGTAGCTTATGATGAGGGTGATTTAGCAGGTCCTTCAAGACTTTGGTGGATACTAAAATACTTAGGTCATAATGAAGTTTACGTATTAAACGGTGGAATAAAAGCATTTGAAGAAATTGGCGGAGAAGTAACAAGTGAGCATACTTTAGTAAAAAGAGGTAACTTTGACATAAATGTAAATGAAAATATGAGAGTTGATATGGAGTATGTAAAAGAAAGACTACATAAGGATAATATTGTTATAGTAGATTGTAGGGAAAATGGAAGATACAATGGTGAATTTGAACCAGTAGATAAAAAAGCTGGTCATATTCCAAGTGCACTTAATTATTTCTGGATGAATATTTTAAATAATCAAAATGATGTATTAACTATGAAAAGTAAAGATGAATTAAAAGAACTTTTCACTAAGTTAAACAATTATGATGAGGTTATAATTTACTGTGGATCTGGTATAACTGCCAGCCCTGTTAGTTTAGCTCTTACTGAAGCTGATATTGATCATAAATTATATTCAGGAAGTTTCAGTGACTGGATTAGCTACGAAGAAAATAAAGTAGATACTATATAAGATAAATAGATTTATCACTTTTGCAAACAATATATTAAAAACATATTTTGCAGAGGTGATATTAATGCATAATTTAGAAAAAGCTAAAGAATTATTTCTTAGGGACATACCTAATTTTAAAGAGCAGTGTTTAAAACTTATAAATGGTGATCTTACTAAGATGGATTATAAAGGAATTTCAGGTGGATATGGTGTATATGCTCAAAGAGATCAAAAATCCTTTATGATAAGACTAAGATTTTCAAGCGGTGTTGTAACTTTATCTCAATTACATAAGGTTTATGAATTTGCAAAGGAATATAATCTGGATATCATACACTTTACAACTAGACAAGCAGTTCAACTACATGACTTAAATGTGGATGGAATTTGCAATATTATGGAAGAAGCTATAAAAAATAATATATTTACTCGTGGTAGTGGTGGTAACTTTCCGAGAAACGTTGGGTTGTCACCACTTTCTGGAGTGGACCCAAACGAAGCATTTGACGTTACTCCTTATGCAGTAGCAACAGATAAACACTTTATGAGTAAAATTACTACTTATCATTTACCAAGAAAATTTAAAGTTTCTTATTCATCTTGTCCTATGGATTCTGCTCATGCTACAGTACAAGATTTAGGATTTTTAGCTATAATGAAAGATAATAAACCGTATTTTAAAGTTTTTGTTGGTGGAGGACTTGGCAAAAATCCAGGTCTCGGAATAGAATTAGATGAACTAATAGAGCCAAAAGATGTATTATATTATGTTGAAGGTTTAACTAAGCTATTTATGGATGAAGGAGATTACTCCAATAAACATAAAGCAAGAGTTAGATATATGGTTTATAGACTGGGAGAAGAAGAGTTTATTAAAAAATTTAAAGAGTATGTAGCTAAAGAAAAAGAAAACAACAATCTTGATATTCAATTAGAAAAAATAGAATATCCTTATGATAGTGGAGTTGAAACAAATATAAAAGACTGTAGATTATTCCCTCAAAAGCAAAAGGGATACTATAGCGTTTATATTCATCCAATTGGAGGACAGCTAAAACTTGATGATTTAAATAAATTATTAAATACTTTAGATAATTGTAAATATGCATCAATTAGATTTGCTATGACTGAAGGCATATTTATTATAAATCTTAATGGAAAAGAAGCAGAGAATCTGCTTGAAATTAGTAAAGACTTTAGTGGAAATACTAGTTTAGAAAAAAGTATTTCATGTATTGGAATTCCAAGATGTCAAATGGGAATTCAAAACAGTCAAAAAATGTTACATGAAATTATTGACTACTTTAAAGAAAACTCCCATGGTGATAATACTATCCTTAATGCTATGCCAAGGATATATATATCAGGTTGTATAAACTCTTGTGGTGTACACCAAATAGGTGCCATAGGACTTACTGGTAAAAAGAAAAAAGCTAATGGACAAATGTGTGACGCATTTGAAATACTTTTAGACGGTGATTTTGAATACAAAAATACAAGACTTGGTAAATCATTGGGTGATTTTAAGGCAGATGAAATACCAAAAATATTATTTGAAATTGGAGAAAAAGTAGCAAATAGCGAAATGGATTTTTACACATACTATGCTGCTAATGAAAATGAAATAGTAAAGATAACTTCTAAGTATAATATATAATATAGAAAAACTGATACATAATATGTGTCAGTTTTTTTATTTGATTTTGTTAATTTAATTAAATATAAAGTACATAATATAACTAGAATTAAAAAATATGAAAACACTATGAGAGAGGATAAAAATGGACAAAGATACAATTATTATTGGAGGAGGAATAGGAGGATTATGCAGTGGAATAAGACTTCTAAGTAAAGGATACCATGTAACGTTATTAGAAAAAAATAAACAAATTGGTGGTAAAATAAATATACTTAAAGATAATAATTTTAAATTTGATTTAACTGCATCTATTATAATGACGCCTAAAATTTATACAGATATATTTAAAGATGTGGGAAAAAATTATGAAGACTACTTTAAAATACATAAACTAGATCCTATTTATAAAGTATTTTATGATGATAAAACATTCTATAATTTTTACAGTGATACTAATAAAATGATTAATGAACTAGAAAATTTACAAAAAGGTCTATCTACTAATTTTTTAAATTTTTTATCAAAATCCTATGAAAAGTACTTTATTAGTAGAGATAAGATACTTAATCAGCCTATGATAAATCTAAAAGAAATTATTAATTTTTCATTTATAAAAAGCATGGGTAAAATTAATCCTTTGTCATCAACAAATAATTATCTTAATAAGTTAATATGTAATGAAAAATTGAAAAATTATTTAATCTTTACATCTATGTTTATCGGTGTAAATCCTTATACAAATTCAAATATTTATACCTTAATACCAACCATATCTCATTTATATGGCCTCTGGTATATAGAGGGAGGATTATATGAATATATAAAAGCTTTAGAAAAGCTATTTATAGATATGGGTGGCAAAATAATAACAAATTGTGAAGTGAAAAATATACTCATAGAGAACAATGAAGTAAAAGGAGTAAAAACAAAATATAAAGTAATAAGCGGTGATTTAATAATTTGTAATGTGGATTATCCCTATGCAATTAAAAATTTAATAAATTATGAATCTCTAGATAATAAATATGGGAAAAATAATTTAAAAAATATTGATTACTCTTGCTCTGTTTTTATTTTATATTTGGGATTAGATAAAATTTATCATAACTTAAATGTTCATAATATTTATATAAGTAAAGATTTTAAAAATAGTATTGAAGGACCTTTTAGAGGATATATTCCTTCTCATCCATCATTATATATATACTATCCTAGTGCAATTGATAAATCTTTTAAAGTGAATAATCATTCTTCAATGAATATTATGATTCGTGTACCTAATTTGTCATTTAATAATATTAATTATAATAATAATCAAATTAAAGTATTAAAAAAATATATTTTTAATACTTTGAAAAATATTAATGGACTAGAAAATATAGAAAGTCATATTATTTATGAAAATTATTTAACACCTTTAGATTTACGTGACAAATACAATTTATATTATGGAAATGCTTTTGGTATAAGTCACAAAATAAGTCAAAGCGCCTATTTTAGACCTCATCTTAAATCAAAAAAAGTAAAAGGTTTATATTTTATAGGTTCTTCAACACATCCTGGCAATGGTGCTTCAGTAGTTATAGATGGTAGTAAAGTTTTATGTGACATTATTGAAAATAATGAAAAATAAGTGTTTTGCTATTTTGCAAAACACTTATTTTTTATCCGCCAAGAGTAATATCTTGTTTATCATACCATTTTAAAGCATCATAAAAATCTTGGTCTTTAAAATCAGGCCACATACTATCTACAACATAAAAATCTGCATACACAGATTGGATTGGTAAAAATCCACTTAATCTTCGTCTTCCACCCCAGCGAATAATTAAATCAATACGAGAAATTTCTCTTGATTTAAGATTATTCTCCACATGTTTTCCAATAGGATAGATTTCTTTTTTATAATTTAAGTCCCAACTCCAGCCATAGTGAATCAAGAAGTTTGCTTTTATTCCACCTTTGCCAAATTTTATTCTTTCTTTTGTAAAAGGTACAAGCTGTGAAGGAAAAGTATCACTAGATGTATCTCCTACAACTAAAATTTCACAATCTTCTTTTGTCAAAAGCATAACTGATTCAACGCAAGATTTGATGAAAGCTTCTTTTTGAATAGTAGGTCGCTTTGTATTGTCCACAGTATAACCGTAGAAAGTAACTTCTTGCACATTTTCCTTTTGGCATAATTTAAAAAGTTGTAGACCTGGATTAACTCCATAGTCATATCCTTTTTCTTTTGATAAATTATTACTAACTGCCCAGCGTCTATTACCATCTGGGATAATTCCTATATGTTTTGGTACTCTCATAAGGCCTCCATATGTATTTAAGTTATTTATTTATTCTTCCCAAAATAATAATAAATAAAACTTAAGACAGAAAAATCCCCATAAAAATGAGGATTTTCCTAATATATGTTTTAATGATTCTCCATGAGTCACCACACCGTTTATTATATAAAACGGAGAAAACATATTTTAATAGTAATTTATCTTTCCGATCAATTAGATAAGCTACTATTTAGTGTTCCTATTACTTATATATTATTGTGAATTAATAAAAATTACCATATATTTTATAAATATTTATAAAAACTTACGAAGATCTCTTAAAAAGTTTTCTTATATTTCAACTTTGTTATTCTATCTATCGCTCCTTGTAAAATTATATTTTTATTATGACTATAATTTTTTTTATAAGCATAAACTATTGATATTTCAATGTATTTAACTAGCTTCATTTTACTTATGTCATTGAAGTAGATTTCCAATCGTAATATAATAAAGTTTATAATACTTAGAAACAGGTGAGAGAATGGACTTTAAAATAGTAAATGATATATTAATTAATAATACTGACAAACTAAGGTTAAGCAGAGGACAAGAGTATTACAAAGATGGATATGTACAAGAAATTAAATATAATAATGAGGATAAAATTTTAAATATTGATGGAAAAGTAGATTCCGCTAATTACAACATCACCTATTATCCGGAAATTACAATAGATTTAAAAAATAAAGAAATAGTAAATACAATTTGTACTTGCGAGGACTATAAAAAAAGAAGTTCCAGTAACCATAATGTCATATGTAAACATATTGTAGCTTCATCTTTATATGTAATTAATTTATTAAAATCCGATGTAATTAGTAATTTAAAACAAACAACTATTGTATTAAAAAATGATAATAAAATAAAAAGAAATAAAAATTATATCAATAAAGAATTATTAGATTATTTTAAAAGTAAGGAAAGAGAAAAAGTTAAATTAGATGTTAGGGTAGAGTATGGTGGAGATAATAGTGTATCTTGTGACTTTAAAGTAGGTATAGATAAGATGTATGTTATGAAGGATTTAAAAGAATTTGCTTACTCTAGGCTTGAATCAAAAGATTTAATATTTGGTATTGATTTTCTATATAATCCAGTAAATAATTATTTTGAATATGAAGATGAAAAAATAGTTCAAATTATAGAAGAGTACGGAATGGACTTGTCCTATAACTCACCACAGAGAAATTTCAAATATTTAACTGTTAAAGGCTCCAATGTTAGAAGATTATTTGAAGCACTTTCATATAGAACATTTGACTTTAAATTTAAAAATATGTACTACAGTCCAAGTGTTATTGAAAGTAATATTCCAGTAGATATAAACTTTGAATTAAATAACAATGAAGCTGTATTAAAATGTGAAGGTAATCTTCCTTTTCCTCTATCATTAAAAGGTGATGTAGTGTTTTACAAAGGAAATATATACTTACTAAATAGTGAAAATGGGATATATTATAAAAAGCTTCACTCTGTACTAAGCGAGTTTAAAGAAGTAAGCTTCCCTTTGGAAAATGTTAGTCAAGTTTTAAGCGACATGATACCTAAAATAGAAAAAATCTGTGATGGAGTAATTATAGATGAGAGGATAAAAGATAATATTTCTAAAGATTTAAAGATAAAATACTTTTTTGATTTGGAAAATAGTAATGTAACTTGTAAAATAGTTTTCTCTTATGATGAAGACAATAAGAAATTTATTATAAGAGACTTTGAAAAAGAAAAGGAAGCAGTTTATAGATTATATTCTAACTTTTTTGAAAAAGATAAAGATAAGTATGTATTTAAAGGCAACGACAATCAACTATATGACTTTTTAAATAGAGATATTAATAGTCTTAAAAATATTGGCCAAGTGTATTATTCAGATAAGCTTAAAGAAAGAAAAATTCACAATTCTTCTGCATTTAGAGTTGGTCTTGGAGAAGAGATTAATCATTACCTAGATTTTAATTTTGAAATAGAAGGAGTAGATCCAAAAGAATATAAAAACATTATTAAAGCATTTAAAAATCAAAAAAGATTTTATAAATTAGGTGATGGAAACTTTATAAATTTAGAAGACAGCGAAACTAAAGAAATGTTTAAATTGATGGAGAGTTTAGGTTTTACTGATAATATAAAAAATATAAAAATACACTCAAGCAAAGCAATGTTTATTAATCATCTCCTTACGGAGAAAAAATTACCTTATATTTCTGGAATGGAAAATACTAATACTATTATTGAGAAATTCAGAAATATGGAAAAACAAGAAATCAAGATTCCAAAAGACCTTAATGCAACCCTACGGGATTACCAAATTGATTCTCTTAACTGGTTTGAAACTTTAGATTATCTAGGTTTTGGTGGAATTTTAGCTGATGAAATGGGGCTAGGTAAAACAATACAAACAATTGCCTTCTTATTAAGCAAAAAAAATAAAAAAACTTTAATAGTAACCCCTACATCATTAATTCACAACTGGAAAAGTGAATTTGAAAAATTTGCACCATCTTTATCAGTGGGAATTAGTCATGGATTGAAAAAAGACAGATTAAGTATAATTAAAAATACAAATGACTTTAATGTTATATTAACAACTTATGGTTCTCTTAGAAATGATATAGAAGAATATGAAAAGCTTCAATTTGATTATTGTATTATAGACGAAGCTCAAAATATAAAAAATCCTTTAGCTTCTTCTACTGATGCTGTAAAAGCCATAAAAGCAAGTAATAAATTTGCTTTAACTGGAACACCTATTGAAAATAACTTATTGGAACTTTGGTCCATATTTGACTTTATTATGCCGGGCTATTTATATAGTTTAACTAAATTTAATGCCATATTTATTAAAGATGTGAGTCATATGGAAAATTTGAAAAGAATGATAAAACCGTTTATACTTCGTAGAACAAAAGAACAAGTTATAAAAGAGCTTCCGCCTAAAATAGAAAAAGAGTTTTATGTAGAAATGGGCAAAACACAAAGAAATACCTACGGCATATATGTGGAAGAAATAAAAAGAAGATTAGAAGAAAAAAGAGATGTAAAAAATAAGATTACCATATTTTCTTATCTTACAAAACTTAGACAGCTGTGCTTAGATCCAAGCATAATTGTGGAAGGATACAAAGGAAAAAGTGCAAAAACTGACACTTGTTTGGAAATAATAAAAGATTATATTGAAAAAGACAACAAAATTTTAGTTTTCTCTCAATTTACCTCTGTTTTAAAAAATATAGGTAAAAAACTAAACAAAAACAAAATCAACTTTTATTATCTAGATGGAAGTACTCCTGCCAAAGATAGAATAACTTTAGTAGATAGCTTTAACAACAATGAAGAAATAAAAATATTTTTAATATCACTTAAAGCTGGAGGAACTGGTTTAAATTTAACATCTGCCAATACTGTAATACACTTTGATCCATGGTGGAATCCATCTGTGCAAAATCAAGCAAGTGATAGAGCTCATAGAATTGGTCAAAAGCAAGTAGTAGAAGTTATAAAATTAATTGCAAAAGGAACAATAGAAGAGAAAATAATGGAATTACAACAAAAAAAATCAGAATTAATTCATGATATGATTGATGGAAACTTAAACAACACTAATATACTAAGTAGTTTATCAGAGGAAGAATTAATTGATTTAATAAAATAAATTAAGTATAATGAGAAATAACAAATTTTATTCAAAAGGAAAAATAATAATGAGAAATATAAAAATGATAGTACAATACGATGGAAGTAACTTTAAGGGATTTCAAAGGTTAAAAGACAATGATAATACTGTACAAGGCAAAATAGAAGATGTTCTTTGTAAACTTACAAATGAAAATGTTGAAATAATAGGTTCTGGAAGAACAGATATGGGTGTTCATGCCATGGGTCAAGTTGTAAACTTTAAAACTAATTGCAGCGAATCAGTAGAAAAAATACAAAAGTATTTATATAAATATTTACCTGAATCTATAGTTATAAAAAGCATTGAAGAAGTAGAAGATAGATTTCACTCTAGATACAATGCTAAATCTAAAGTTTATTTATACAAAATAGATAACAATAAGTTCCATAATCCATTTTTTAGAAAGTACTCAGCTCATATAAATAAAAAATTAAATTTAGATCTTATGAAAGAAGCTAGCACTTATTTAATTGGAGAACATGATTTTTCCAGCTTCGCTTCTTCAAAATCAAAAAAGAAAAGTCATGTTAGAAACATTGAATCTATTGATATAGTTGAAAAAAATAACATGATTGAAATCTATGTTAAAGGCGATGGATTCTTATATAATATGGTGAGAATAATTGTTGGAACTTTAATAGATGCTGGACTTGCTAGATTAAATCCTACGGATATAAAAGAAATTTTAGAAGCTAAAGACAGAAATGTAGCTCCAGAAACAGCTCCAGCAAAAGGTCTATATTTATTTAAAGTTCAATATTAATTTTTAAAAAAATCTTTAAAATAGTTGACAATAATTAAAAATTCAATTATTATTTAATCATATTAAATTGAATATACAAAATTCAGTGAAAAAGAGAAGTAACTTAAAGATCATATTTACAGAGAATTGGGAATGGTGGAAGCCTAATAATATACTTTAAGTGAATAGAACTTTGGAGAATATTATCCGAAATAATAGTAGGATAATAGGTAGCCTTGCCTTAAAAGGAAGAGTGAATAAAATTCTAATTGTCTCATTTGAGCGTAGCGAATTTTATTAATTAGAGTGGTAACGCGGTAAATTCGTCTCTTGGTTAAATCCAAGGGACTTTTTTTATTGTACAAATTTAACAATGGAAATCATAAGGAGGACAATAACAATGAAAGAAAAAGTAGTACTAGCATATTCAGGTGGATTAGATACATCTATAATAATACCATGGCTTAAAGAAAACTATGATATTGATGTAATTGCTGTTTGCGCCAACGTGGGCCAAGATGATGATATGGATAAAATACATGATAAGGCTATTGCAAGCGGTGCAATAAAAGCTTATTGTGAAGATTTAAAAGAAGAATTTATAACTACAACAATTTATGCTGCTATTAAAGCAGAAACAAAGTATGAAGGAAGATATTTACTTGGAACTGCTCTAGCAAGACCAATAATAGCTAAAAAATTAGTTGAAATAGCTCATAAAGAAGGAGCTAAATATATTTGCCACGGATGTACAGGAAAAGGAAATGACCAAGTTCGTTTTGAAGGTACTATAGCAGCCCTTGATCCATCAATAAAAGTTATAGCACCTTGGAGAATATGGGATATAAAATCTAGAGAAGATGCCATAGATTATGCACAGTCACATAATATACAAGTAGTAGCTACAAAAGAAAAGATTTATTCTGTTGATGATAACTTATTCCATATATCAACTGAAGGCGGAGATATAGAGTGCTTACAAAATGAGCATAAAGAAGATATATACAAAAAGACTCAATCACCAGAAACTGCTTGTGACGTATCTGAATATGTAGAGATATATTTTGACAAAGGTGTGCCTAAGAAAGTTGATAATAAAGAATTATCTCCAGTTGAATTATTAGAAACTTTAGACAAATTAGGATGTAAACATGGTATAGGTATAATAGAAATATTAGAAAATAGATTAGTTGGAATGAAATCTAGAGGAATATATGAAACTCCAGGAGGAGAAATTTTATATGCAGCACACAACTACTTAGAAAGTGCAACATTAGATAAAGATTCTCTTCATTTAAAACAAAGATTATCATTAGAATATGCCGACTTAATTTACAACGGAAAATGGTATTCAAAAGCTTGTAGTGCAATAACAGCATTTATGGATGAAACTCAAGAAAATGTAACAGGATCAGTAAAACTTAAATTATACAAAGGAAATATAAAACCTGCTGGAATATTTACTGAAAATGCATTATATGATGAAAGTATCTCTTCATTTGGTGACAGTGAGTTATACGACCACAAAGATGCTGAAGGGTTTATAAACTTATTTACTCTTCCACTTAAAATTAATGCCATGAAAGATAAGAAAAATAGTAAGTAATTAATACTTTAAATAAAAAACTCTACTTAAATCAATAAGTAGAGTTTTTTATTATATATGTATCACACTATTTCCCTATTTTTTTAACAGTTTTATTTATAATATTAAAGTAAGTATAGCTAAATATTGTTAATAATTCTATTATGATGAACAAATGATAAAAGGATTTTTTTTTATATTTAGGAAATAATAACTTTAGAATTGTAATAAATACTTAAATTATCTATAGATAAAGAAATTTATATAAGATCTATATTTAATATAACTAAACATAGGAGAGGTAGTTTTATGACATTAAAAAAATTCATTGCAATAACTATGGTTACGTCAATGTTAACTACTTGCATGACAGGATGTACTACTAAAAAGGATAGTTCTACTAATAATAGCGATTCTGAAGAAAAAGAATATACTATATCAATGATTACAGACGTTGCTGGTGTTAACGACCATTCCTTTAATCAAAGTGCTTGGGAAGGATTACAAAAAGCAGAAAAGGATTTAGGTGTTAAAGTTAAATATTTAGAATCAAAACAAGATGCTGATTACTCTACTAATGTGGAAACTCTTGTGGATGACGGAACAGACTTAATAATAGGTGTTGGATCAAAATTAGCTCCAACAATTGAAAAAGCAGCTAAGAATTATCCTGATCAAAAATTTGTAATTGTAGATGAAACATATAAAGAAATTCCTTCTAATGTAGAGTCAATTTTATTTAAAGCTGAACAATCAGCATATTTAGTAGGTTTAATAGCTGGTAAGATGACAAAAACAAATAATGTTGGATTTATTGGTGGCATGGATATGTCTGTTATAAATACATTTAAATATGGTTATATGGCTGGTGTAAAAACAGCAAATACTAAATGTAAATTGCAAAGTCAATATGCAAACTCATTTTCTGACCAAGCAAAAGGAAAAGCAATATCAAATCAAATGATGTCAAATGATGCTGATGTAATATTTATAGCTGGTGGTGATGTGGGAACTGGTGCCATAGAAGCTATTAAAGAATCAAATAAATATGCTATTGGTGTAGATAGAGACCAAAGTGATTTAGCTTCTGATAATGTTTTAACTTCTGCTATAAAAAGGGTGGATATTGGTGTATATGAAACGGCAATAAGATTTATAGAAAATAAATTTGAAGGTGGAAGAGAAACAAAGTATGGACTTAAAGAAGGTGCTGTTGGTATACCTGATTCAACATCTAAATTAGTTCCACAAGATGTTTTAGACTATGTTGCAGAAGTAACTAAGAAACTAGAAAGTGGAGAAGTTGTAGCTCCTAAGGACGAAACTGAATATAATAAATATACTAAAACCTTAGAATAAAAAATTCACTTTCCTCAAAATATCAAAGAAAAGAGTAGACAAATCTACTCTTTTCTTATATTACGCTTCTTGTAAATCTATTGAAAATAAGAAATATACATATGAATTAAAATATATGTAGATACAATAGCAAATTTTGTATAATATTAATTGTAGGTAATATATTAATTTTGGAGGTAGTTATGTACAGTTTTACAAATGATTATAGTGAAGGTGCACACGAAAATATACTAAAAGCACTTTTAGAAAGTAACTTGAAACAAAGTTCAGGCTATGGACTTGATGAATATAGTGAAAAAGCAAAGGATATACTAAAAAATGTACTTAAAAATGAAAAAATAGATATTCACTTTATACCAGGTGGTACTCAAGTTAATTTAATATGTATATCTTCTTTTTTAAAACAATATGAAGCTGCCATTGCTGCAGATACTGGACATATTGCAGTACACGAAACAGGGGCAATCGAAGCTTGTGGTCACAAAGTTATTACAGCTGCAAGTAATAATGGAAAATTAACTATAGATAAGATAGAAAAAATATTAAAGATACATACTGATGAACATATGGTTAAGCCAAAACTAGTATACATATCTAACTCAACAGAGATTGGTACAATATACAAAAAACAAGAATTAATTGATTTATATACATATTGTAGAGAAAAGAATTTGTTATTCTTTATAGATGGAGCTAGAATGGGATCAGCAATAACAAGCAAGGAAAATGATTTAGAGCTTTGCGATTTAGTTAATCTTTGTGATGCATTTTATATAGGTGGAACTAAAAATGGAGCATTATTTGGTGAAGCACTTGTTATTTGCAATGACTCACTAAAACAAGATTTTAGATATAATATAAAACAAAAAGGTGCTCTACTTGCAAAAGGAAGACTTCTTGGAATTCAATTTATGGAATTATTTAAAGATGATTTATTCTTCAATTTAGCAAAACATGCTAATGAAATGGCGGCCCTAATCCAAGATGCTTTAATTGAAGAAAACTATAAATTATTAATTAAATCACCTACTAATCAAATATTCCCTATACTACCTAATTCATCTATAGAAAAGTTAAGGGAAAAATATTCATTTAATACTTGGGAAGAATACGATGAAAATCATACAGTTATCAGACTTGTTACTTCATGGGCAACAGAGAAAGATAAAGTATTAGATTTTATAAAAGATTTAAAAATTCGATAAACTCATATCGCCAACGAGATGCCTTTGTTACCACTTCAGGCAACTCCGTTGCTCAAAAACTTATAATAATCAATCTTAGAAAGGAATGTTTACAATGCTTGAACTAAAGAATATATCTTTTAAAGTTAAAGCTTTAGACAGTAATGAAGAAATCACTATTTTAGATAATATAAGCTTTACAATTGATTTTGGAAAGATTTTAGTTATAACAGGGCCAAATGGTGGAGGAAAGTCCACATTGGCAAAAATTATAATGGGAATAGAAAAACCAAGTAGTGGTCAAATTCTATTTGATGGTATTGATATAACCAACTTAAATATAACAGATAGAGCAAAACTAGGTATAGGTTATGCCTTCCAACAACCACCTAGATTCAAAGGGGTAACTGTTGAGAAAATGTTACAATTAGCTTCTGGTAAAAATCTATCAGAAGAATTATGTTGTGAATATTTATCTAAAGTAGGCCTTTGCTCTAGAGAATACTTAAAAAGAGATGTAGACAACTCTTTATCAGGTGGAGAACTAAAAAGAATAGAAATAGCTTCATTAATGGCAAGAAATTCTATAATATCAATATACGATGAACCAGAAGCAGGAATTGATTTATGGAGTTTCTCCATGCTTGTAGATACTTTTACAAATTTCAAAAAAAGCAGTGACCAAAGTGTTATCATAATATCTCACCAAGAAAGAATTATAGATTTAGCAGATGAATTAATAATAATTTCTGATGGAAAAATTCAAAATATAGGCACAAAATCCAAAGTCTTACCTTTATTACAAGGTGATATGAAAAATTGTCTATGTCAAATGAAGGAGGTGGCACTTACTGGTGAGCGAGTTAATGATTAAAAATTTATTAAAAACTATAGCAGATATTACTGGAGAAGTTGATGGTGCATTCAATCTAAGAAGCAATGGATGCGGTGTGGAGAGAAGATCTAGTGAAAATATTATAATAACTCCTAAGGAAGATAAACCAGGGATTGACATTACAGTTAAACCTAACACTAAAAATGAAACTGTACATATACCTGTAATAATAACAGAAGATAATGTTAATGATTTAGTATATAACGATTTTTATATTGGAGAAAATGCAGATGTAACTATTGTAGCAGGATGTGGTATTCATAATGATGGATGCGGTACTAGTGAACATGATGGTATACATACTTTCTACATAGGAAAAAATGCTAAAATAAAATACGGAGAAAAACATTATGGTGAGGGAAGTTCTGAGAGCAAAAGAATATTAAACCCAACAACTATAGTGCATATGGATGAAGACTCTTATTGTGAAATGAATATGACTCAAATAGAAGGAGTTGATTCAACTAAAAGAGAAACAGAGGCATTTTTAGGAAAGGGAGCAAAATTAATAATAAATGAAAAATTAATGACTCATGACGATCAAGTTGCTCATTCAAATGTGAGATGTAATCTAAATGGAGAAAATTCCATCTTACAAATTATATCTCGTTCTGTTGCCAAAGATGAATCTGTTCAAGTATTTCATCCAATAGCTATTGGAAATGACAATTGCAAAGCTCATGTTCAATGTGATTCTATAATTATGGATAAAGCTAAAGTAAGCTCTATTCCAGAGATTCAGGCAAATCATACAGATGCACAAATAGTACATGAGGCTGCCATAGGAAGAATTAATAATGAACAACTTTTAAAACTTGAAACCTTTGGCTTAAGTGAAGAGGAAGCTGAAGAAGTTATAGTAGATGCCTTTTTAAGTTAAAATTATATTAAGCTAATAGTTAATTTACTTTTTAATTTAATAAGAATAAAAAATAAGCGATAAATTGATTAAGATTTACCGCTTATTTATTTTATGATTTATTTAGAAACTATAGTAATATATACTTTTATAAAGAACCTATGATTTAGATTTGATATTGCTAATAATGAATCCACTTCGAGGTAACGTTGGAATTTTATTTAAATTATAACTTAAATCCTGTTTATTCACATCAAAATCAATATAATTTAGGAGAAAATCAAGTACTGCTTCTGTGATATTTATTACTACATATTCTCCTGGACAACGATGGGTAATAGCTGGATTTCCACCACCTTGTGGTATAAAATCAAATAAACTTTTTTCTCTATTTTCAAATCTCTCTGGTCTAAATATTTCAGAATCATCCCAAATACGTGGATCATGATTTATTCCATAAACATCAAGGAAAACTAAAGTTCCTTTTTTAAATTCATATTTATTCCATGAAAAATCTTTCTTTGCTTTAGCACCAACAAAAGGTGTAAAAGGATAAAATCTGCGTACCTCTTGAACAAAATTTTCATAGTATTTGTTTTCATTTTTTATAAGCTTTTCTTTACATAGAGGGTGAGTATATAATGCAAGAACAGCAAAAACTATGTAAGTAGACACTGCAATAATAGGACGTATAGTATTTATTATTTCTATGGCTGCCATTTTGTCATCTAATAACTTATTATCTATATCTTTATAAAAACTTATTTTATATAATGGTGTACTTTTATCAACTTCTAACTTTTTGCCTCTAACGTGTTTAACTATATTCTCAATCCAAACTTCACTTTCTTTTCGTGCTTTTTTACCCTTCTTATATCTTGATCCTATTGAACCAAAACTATAAATCATATTAAGAAAATCCTTAGCTCTATATTTTGACTCAGCTTTATTTATAGATATTCCTGACCAATTACAGGCTACATAACATATGATTTCGCTTAACTCTTTAAAAAGTACAACTTCACCTTTTTGTTCCCAGTTATATATTGAGTTGATTAATTCTTTTTTTACTAATTGCGCTAATTTTTCAGATTCCTCTTGTGAAAGCATTTCCATAAATAATGATTTTCTCTTAATATGACATATACCATCCTTACTTTGAATGGCATTTTTACCAAATAAAGTTTTTTGAATCCTTTTAGGTGCAGCGCCTTTTCTTTGAAATAAGTCTGGATTATAAAATATTTTAGCAGCTTCTTCCCCTGTAATACAAATTGCTTTTTGTCCCATTATATGCGTTTCAAATATATCTGTATCATATAAATTCATTCTATTTGATATAAATAGATAACCCTCTTTTAATAAATTAATTGTATTATCTAATCCCTTATCTTTTGGTATATTAATAGTGGCTTTATTATTCACCATAACCTCCTTTTTTCACTTTTAATTCGTAAATTATTTAAATTTTATTATTACTAAATATAATAACCATTATTATAAATTTCATAATTAGATTGCTATCAGCTTATATCTAATTAAATATAAATTTATTTGAATATAACTATCTTTGTAAACAGAGCTTATTAAATAAAGAATATTAGTTATGATTTTGGAAAAATTATAACTAATATGTATCTATCTAAGGAGGACAAAATGGCTAAAGATAAACATAAAAGAGAAGATGACAAAACTAGATACAACAGAAATGATAAGAAAAATCCACACTTCAAATTAGAACTTGGTGAAGAGCTAAATTTAGAACCTAGACTTAGACCTTCAAAAACAGGATCTGTATCTCAAAACACAGCAAGACCTATTAGTAGTCACAGAAAACAGCAAGATAAATAAGGTAATATTACCTTAAAAAAAGAAAGAAGTGAAAGCTTCTTTCTTTTTTAAGCAACTGATAATTCGGTCATACTGTAGCTCAAAGGATGAGCCAAGATATTTCGTTGGCCATATGACAGTAGGAAATTTTAACTAGTTTGTCATATTTTAATTATAAATGTTTACAAAAATGTATACTAAAAATACTTAAATTTAATGGAAATTTTTTCGTAAGAGTTCTATAATATTTTTTGAGGTTAGCTTTATAAAAAATTTGCTTTACTCAAATTTAAATCATGCAATATTAAAGGAGGGATTTTAATGGATATTGAAAGAATGACTGTTAGAGTTCAAAAAAGTTTAAATGAAGCTTACAATGAAGCTGTTAAGCATCATAACCAAATGGTTGATGTAATTCACTTATTTTCAGCTTTAGTAAATCAAGAAGACGGTTTAATTCCTAATATTTTAGAAAAAATGAATATATCTGTTACTGCTCTTAGAAGTAGCATTAATGAAGAATTAGACAAGCTTCCTCAAATTTATGGAGAAGGAATTAATTCACAAGGTGTAACTGCATCTAGAAACATTGAAGAAGTATTAATAAAAGCTGAACACATTTCAAAAGACTTTAAAGATTCCTACATAAGTGTGGAACATGTAATGCTTGCTATTATGGAAATGACTTCTATTTCAAACGTAAAAAAAATATTAAACATGTACAATATAAATAAAAATGATTTTCTTCAAGTTTTATCTGGTGTAAGAGGTAGCCAAAGAGTAGAAAGTCAAGATCCTGAAGGAACTTACGATGCACTAGCTAAATTTGGTACAAACTTAGTAGAACTTGCTAAAAAACATAAACTAGATCCAGTTATAGGTAGAGACGAAGAGATAAGAAGAGTCATAAGGATTTTATCTAGACGTACTAAAAACAATCCAGTACTTATAGGTGAACCTGGTGTTGGTAAAACTGCCATAGTAGAAGGTTTAGCTGAAAGAATAGTTAGAGGTGACGTACCAGAAGGCTTAAAAGATAAAATAATTTTCTCACTAGATATGGGTTCACTAATTGCTGGTGCCAAATACAGAGGTGAATTTGAAGAGAGACTAAAAGCTGTTCTTAAAGAAGTACAAAGTGCAGAAGGGAAAATAATATTATTTATAGATGAGATACACACAATAGTTGGTGCTGGTAAAACAGAAGGTTCTATGGATGCAGGTAACTTAATAAAACCAATGCTTGCTCGTGGGGAACTTAACTGTATAGGTGCTACTACTTTTGATGAATACAGAAAGTACATTGAAAAAGATAAAGCACTAGAGAGACGTTTCCAACCAGTAATAGCTGATGAACCTACGGTGGAAGATACAATATCTATCCTTAGAGGTTTAAAAGAAAGATTTGAAATACATCATGGTGTTAGAATTCATGACAGTGCTATAGTAGCTGCTGCAAAACTTTCTAATAGATATATACAAGATAGATTCTTGCCAGATAAGGCAATAGACCTAATTGACGAAGCTGGTGCCATGATAAGAAGTGAAATAGATTCCCTTCCTACGGAACTTGACATAGTAAGAAGAAAATTATTCACTTTGGAAACTGAAAGAGAAGCACTATTAAAAGAAAATGATGAAAAAAGTAAGTTGAGACTAGAAGAGCTTAAAAAAGAAATCGCAGAGCTTAAATCTAAAGATGATGAAATGACAGCTAAGTATGAAAAAGAAAAAGGTTCTATAGGTGAGATTAAAAACTTAAAATCAAAATTAGATGCAGCTAAAGGTGATGTGGAAAAATACGAAAGAGAATATGACTTTAATAAAGTTGCTGAAATAAAATATGGAGTTATTCCACAACTTGAACAACAAATCAAAGGCTTAGAAGAAAAAATGAAATCTGGTTATGATAATGCTTTATTAAAAGAAGAAGTAACAGAAAATGAAATTTCAGAAATAGTTTCTAAATGGACAGGTATACCTGTCACAAAACTAGTAGAAGGAGAAAGAGAAAAACTTCTTAAACTAGAAGATGAGCTTCATGAAAGAGTAATAGGACAAAATGAAGCTGTAACTGCTGTAGCCAACGCAGTAATAAGAGCAAGAGCAGGACTAAAAGACGAAAACAAACCAATTGGTTCATTTATATTCCTTGGACCTACTGGTGTTGGTAAAACAGAACTTGCTAAAACTCTAGCTAAAACTTTATTTGATAGCGAAGAAAACATAATAAGAATAGATATGTCTGAATATATGGAAAAACACTCAGTATCTAGACTTGTAGGACCTCCTCCAGGATATATAGGTTACGAAGAAGGCGGTCAATTAACAGAAGCTGTTAGACGTGCTCCTTATTCAGTAATTCTATTTGACGAAATAGAAAAAGCTCACGAAGATGTTTTTAACATGTTTTTACAAATCCTAGATGATGGTAGACTTACTGATAACAAAGGTAAAACTGTAGACTTTAAAAATACAATTATTATAATGACATCAAATATAGGAAGTAGTTACTTATTACAAGATGAAGGCAATATTACAGAAAAAACAAAAGATCTTGTAATGGCTGAAATGAAGAGAAGATTTAAACCAGAATTTCTAAACAGAGTAGATGACATAATAATGTTTAAAGCTTTAGATAAAGAAGAAATTAAAAATATTATCGACATCTTTGTAAAAGCATTATCAAACAGATTAAAAGACAAAGACATCACAATAGAAATTTCAGATGCAGCTAAAAATATTATGGTTAAAGAAGGTTATGACCCAGTGTATGGTGCAAGACCACTAAAAAGATATATTGGAAACACTTTAGAAACTATGATAGCGAGAAGAATGATTGCTGGAGAAATTTGCAATGGATGTACTATATTAGTTGATGGAGAGAATGATAATGATAATATATCTATAAAAGTTAAATAGAGTCTATATAAATAAAAATATGTATAAAGATATCCAAAATGGAACTTTATACATATTTTTTATTGTATTTAATCGTGTTTAGACTTATCTATACATAGAAGTATTAATTAAGTTATAATTAAATTAACAGTTTTTGTATATTATTTATAATAAAATCAAAACTTTTTTCATTAAATCATAGTCTAATATATAAAAGAGTAAATAAATCTAAGGGGGAATATATATGGAAATAAAATATAGCAATTGTCGTGAATATTATATAAAAGGATATGAGAAGTATCGTAAAAGGTCAGTAAAAGCAAATGCAATGCTCTATATAACTTCTATGGCAGTAATACTATTTTTAAGCTTGTACTATTTATACAAACTTTCTGATTTTTATAATATAGGAATTAAGTTCTATTTAGAACCTGTCTTAATAATATCTGTTTTAAGTATAACTATCACAATACTACTTAACAAATTATCAAAGAAAAGTATAGACAAATTAATTGATAAGCTTATGGAACTTGGTACATCAACTTTTGGAGAAAAAACAATAGAAGTCGTTGAAGATAAAATCATATATGATGGAGAATCACAACATACTGAGTACAATATAAAAGCATTTGACAATATTTATGAAGAATGTGATGTGATTGTAATATGTATTCAAAAATTCAATCCCATAATTATAATTCCTACCAGTGCTTTTCATAATGAAATTGAAAAAAGTAAGTTTATAAATTTAATAAAAGAAAAAAGTAATTATATAAAGTAGGTAGAATATGAAAAATAAGAAAAGAACTATATTAATAATAATAATATCTATAATCATCCTAATGATTTTATTTGTCACGGGATATCACTTATACAAAAGATATGAAATGAATGATTTAGTTACAATTACAAATGATTTTTTCAATGAGTACACTAAAAAAGGTGAAGAAAAATACGAAGAGCTAAATATGAAAGCAATTTATAAAAATAATGAAACAGTCATAGTTGCAGGAGATAAAAATGAATTTGTAGGCATGGTTTATTTTGAAGTAAACGTAGATGTAAATGGAGAAAATGATTATACATCCTCTTATCATACAATGAGAATTAAAAAAGATGTTAATGGAAAATATAAATTGGTTGAAGAGGGAAATACTGTAAATATAGAAGGATTAAAACTAGTTAATTACTCTAATAATAAAAAGGAAAAAGAGAATTTAAGTGAAATAGAAGATGATATGGAAATAAATGAAGCTAAAAAGACCCTAGGTATATACTATCAAATACATCCAAGTGGACTTGGATTAAGCTACAATAAAAAGAAATCTTGGATTGATGTGCCTATATCAAATGAGTATTTAATTTCAAATATTAATTACAA
This sequence comes from Terrisporobacter vanillatitrophus, assembly GCF_051148895.1. Classification (GTDB taxonomy): domain Bacteria; phylum Bacillota; class Clostridia; order Peptostreptococcales; family Peptostreptococcaceae; genus Terrisporobacter; species Terrisporobacter vanillatitrophus. The sequence goes on along the minus strand of NZ_CP154625.1, from coordinate 2,089,849 downwards.
CGAAAATAAATTAAAAGAAAATACTTGTTACATAAGCCATAAAAAGACAGCCTTTGTATCTAATTATAATTCAGATGTATTAATAACTGTTACAGACGATAAAGGAAAAACTTGGAATAAGGTTGAGTTGAAAGGTGCTTATCAAGAAGGAGATTTATTTATAGGATTTAGTAGTCAAGATAATGGATATTGTGTTATAACTACGGATGTTGCCATGGGTAAACAGTTTAGTTATGTTTATATAACTACAGATGGTGGCAAAACATTCAAAGAAATTGGCAATACGAATGAAGTTTATCCAAGGATAATCACAGGTGTGGGCTTTTTAGATGAGAATATTGGATTTATTGGATTTAGATATGAAAGTGACAACAATCCAACGGTATACAGAACTGATGATTCGGGAATTACTTGGGAAAAACTTAATATAAAACTTCCAGTTGATTATAATTGTGACTATGCAACTCCTCTTAATCTTAAGTTTGAAAAAGATACTATAATGTTACCAGTAAAGCTTAGAGATAATGATAAAGTAATTAATTTCATATCTATGGACAAAGGATTAACTTTTAAGTATATTGAAAAATAGTATGTAATTTTAAAAAATAAGTTAATACTATAGGCTTTATTCACAAAAACTACAATAATATAATTTAATTGTATACAAAAAAGGTTAAAATACTATTAAAGTGTTTTAACCTTTTTTAATATTTATGATATAATAAAAATTTAGAATGAATAAATTAATCTTACTTCAATGAGGAGGACAAAAATGACGAATACTATATATTTAGTTAGACATGGCCAAACACAATGGAATATAAAAGGAAAAACTCAAGGTCATGGTAATTCAAATTTAACTGAAAAAGGTGTTAATCAAGCTAAAGAACTAGCTGACAGCATGATTAAATATCCTATTGATTACATATATTCAAGTGATCTTGGTAGAGCAGTAGAAACTGCAGAAATAATAAGTGATAAATTTGATTTAGATGTGATTAAAACTTCAGGTCTTAGAGAAATGGGCTTTGGAGCATGGGAAGGTCTTTTAATAAAAGAAATTCAAGAAGAATATAAGGACATATATCATACTTGGAGAAATGAGCCACACCTTGCCCAAATACCTGGAGGAGAAACTCTTCAAATTATAAAAGAAAGAACAGATAAATTTTTAGATGAATTAAATGAAAAATATGATGGAAAACATATTGTACTTGTGACTCACTCTGTAACAGCAAGAGTAATACTTCTTTCTGTTTTAAATTCTGGTATGGAAAATATCTATAGAATTAATCAAGGAAATACTGCACTTAATGTGATTGAGTTTAGAGATTATGGACCAGTTGTTATAAAAATTAACGATACAAGCCATATTAAAACTAATCATAAACTAGAAAATAGTGCATTAGAATAGGAGAAAATAATGTCAAAAGTAATAGTAGTAGGTGGAGGTCCATCAGGAATGATGGCAGCACTTGTAGCTTCTAAAAACTCTCATGAAGTTACTTTAATAGAGAGAAATGAAGAGTTAGGAAAGAAGCTTAAGCTTACTGGTGGTGGAAGATGTAATATTACAAATAAAAGATATATCGAAGACTTTTTTGATAAAGTTGTAACTAATAAAAAGTTCTTATACAGCGCTCTTTATTCATTTACCAATGAAGACTTATTAAGCTTCTTAGACGAAAGTAACCTTGAGTACAAAGTTGAAGAACATAATGACTATAAGGTCTATACAAAAGGTGATAAGGCAACTGAGCTTATCAACAAATTTAAAGAACTATTAATAGAAAACAATATAAAAGTACTTTATAATAGCAAGGTAGTAGATTTAATTATAAATGAAAACAATAAAATAGAAGGTGTTGTTTTAGATAATAATACTAAAGTCCTTGGAGACAAGGTAATAATATCAACAGGTGGAAAAAGTTATTCTAAAACTGGATCTGATGGAACAATGTATAAAATATTATCAAAACATGGTCATACTGTAACTAATACTTATCCTGCTTTATCTCCTTTAAAAATTAAAGAAGATTGGACAGTAAGATTACAGGGTATATCTTTAAAAGATATAGAAATATCATGTAAAATTAAAAAGAAAAAAATATGCAAAAGAGGAGATATGCTCTTTGCTCACTTTGGCATAACAGGACCAGTAGTACTTATCATATCATCTTATATTAATAAAATCTTAGAAAATGAACCTGTAGAATTAAACATTGACGTTTTACCAGATGTGACTAGAGAAGAAATAAGCAAAATTATGAGAGAAAATCCTAATAAAAATATTGCAAACAACTTAAAATCCATATTACCACTTAACTTTTTAAAAGAGATTTTAGATTTATTAAATCTTAGTGAAACAAAGCCTAATGAGTTAACTAAAGAAAATGAAAATAAAATTATTGATTATATAAAAAACATGAAGCTAACTACGAATTCAACTTTAGGAATACAAGCTTCCATGGTAACAAGTGGTGGAGTAGCGGTTAAAGAAATTAATTCTTCTTCAATGGAGTCTAAATTAATAGAAGACTTATATTTTACAGGAGAAGTAATAGATGTAGATGCAGAAACTGGAGGATATAATCTTCAAATAGCTTTTTCAACAGGTTATTTAGCAGGTATAAGTTTATAGCTTAAGCTAAGATGCTTTAAATAAGAACAAAATAGGAGAAATAATATGAATAATTTAGTAATAGCAATAGATGGACCAGCAGGAGCTGGAAAAAGTACAATAGCAAAAATAATAGCAGACAAGTTAAACATAAACTACATAGATACAGGTGCTATGTATAGAGCTATAACTTTAAAATGTTTACAAAATAAAATAAATATAGAAAATGAAGATGAAGTAGTAGAATTAGCAAAGAAAACAGAAATAGACTTCAAAGAAAACAATATATACTTAGATGGAAAAGTAGTAAATGAAGAGATAAGAACTATAGAAGTAACTAGTAATGTATCTAACGTTGCAAAAATAAAAGAAGTTAGATACTTAATGGTAGACGTACAAAGAGAAATAGGAACAAGAAATTCTGTAATACTTGATGGAAGAGATATAGGTTCGTATGTTTTTCCAAGTGCTGATTATAAATTCTTCCTTATAGCTACACCTGAAGAAAGAGGAGCTAGAAGATATAAAGAATTAATAGAAAAAGGTGTTGAAGTTAGGCTTGAAGATGTAATAGATGATATAATTAAAAGAGACGAGATAGATTCTTCTAGAGAGTTTGCTCCTCTAGTTAAAGCAGAAGATGCCATAGAAATAGATACTACAGGTAAAAGTATAGATGATGTGGTTGAATCAGTTTTAAATAAAATTAAATAAGGGAGAGATATATTTGAGTTTTTATAAATTTGTTTTTAGTTTATTTACTATATATAGTAAAGTATTTTACAAATATGAAGTAATAGGGTCTGAAAATATTCCTAATGAAGGAAACTTAATAATAGCAGCTAATCATAAATCAAATTTAGATCCTATTTTTATAGCAGCTGCTATAAAAAACAGAACAGTTGCCCCTATAGGAAAAAAGGAATTATTTAAAAATAAAATATTAGGTAAAATATTGAGTAATTTAAATGTTATACCTATAGATAGAGAAAATCCAGGAATATCTACAATAAAGACTATTCTAAAAAAGTTAAAAGAAGGTTATGTTGTTGGTATATTTCCAGAAGGAACTAGAGTAAAAGGAGATGGATTTGGTGATGCCAAAGCAGGTCTTGCTTTATTTGCTGTTAAAGGAAAGGCTAAAGTAGTTCCTATATCAATAATATCAAATTATAAAATATTTAATAAGGTTACAATCTACATTGATAAACCAATTTCATTTGAAGAATATTATAAACAAAAGCTAAGTACAGACGATTATGAAAGATTATCTGGAGATGTACTCGAAGTAATTAAAGATAATTATTTTAAAAGATAGGAGATTTGTTATGGAGGTTAGAATAGCAGAAAATGCGGGATTTTGTTTTGGAGTTAAAAGAGCTATGAACATGGCTTGGGATGAACTAGAAAACAAGACTAGTGATAATGTATATTCTCTAGGTCCCCTTATTCATAATAAACAAGCCGTAGATCGATATAAAGAAAAAGGACTAATGGAGATGGATTCATTAGATAAAATCCCTAACGATTGTAAACTTATAATCAGATCTCATGGTGTTGGTGAAAAAATATATACTGAATCTAAATCAAAAAATATGGATATAGTAGATACAACCTGTCCATTTGTAAAAAAAATACACGATATTGTTAAAGAGTTTTCCAACAAAGGTTATATAATTATAATAGTTGGTAATGCCACTCATCCAGAAATAATAGGAATTAACGGCTGGTGTGATAACGAAGCTATAATAATAAATAGTGAAGAAGAAGTTGATAATATATCATTTAACAGTGGCCATAAGTACTGTGTTGTTAGCCAAACAACTGCTAACTTAGAATCTTTTGATAAAATTGTTTCCAAGTTAGAAAGTAAAATAAAAGACTTAACAGTTAAGAATACAATTTGCTTTGCTACAAAAGAAAGACAACTGTCAGCCAATGATTTAGCAAAAGAAGTTGATTGTATGATAGTTATTGGAGGAAAACATAGTTCTAATACTCAAAAACTAGTAAATATCTGTAAGGATATAGTACCTACTTTTTCAATTGAAACAAAAGAAGAATTGGAAAAAAGTAAGTTAGAAAAATTCAAAGTTGCAGGTGTAACTGCAGGAGCTTCCACACCTGATTGGATAATAGATGAAGTAATAGAATACCTTAAAAAAATATAGTCTAAATAAATCCACTAATTTGTTAGTTTTAATAAATTAGTGGATTTTTCATATTATAATAAATGTAAATAAGTATTTTATGGAGGAAATTTATATGGCTATGTGGAATCCTTGGCGAGGTTGTAAAAAATGTAGCGATGGCTGTAAATATTGCTATATTCATAAGGGAGATTATAAAAGAAATATAAATACTAACGAAATAATCAAAACTAATGATTTTTACAAACCTATAGAAAAATTTAAAAACGGAAATTATAAAATAAAATCAGGTACTGTATATGTATGTTTTTCTTCTGATTTTTTAATTGAAGAGGCAGATACCTGGAGAGATGAATGTTGGAAAATGATAAAAGAAAGAAGTGATTTAAAATTCTTGTTTTTGACAAAAAGAATAGATAGATTTAAAAATTGTATTCCAAAAGACTGGAAGGATGGTTATGATAATGTAATTGTATGTTGTACCATAGAAAATCAAAAAAATGTTGATTATAAATTATCTATTTTTAAAGATTTACCTATAAAACATAAATGTATCATAGCTCAACCTCTACTAGAAAAGATAGATATTGAAAAATATCTGAATGATATTGAACTTGTTGTAGTAGGTGGAGAATCAGATTATAATGCAAGGCCTCTAAATTATGACTGGGTGCTGGATATTAGAGATCAATGTATAAAAGCCAATGTTGACTTTGAATTTAGACAATGTGGAACATACTTTATAAAGGATAAGAAGATGTACAAACTTCAAGTTAAGGATTTATGTAAACAAGCAAAATTAGCAAACATAAATTATACAAAGAAATAAAAGAGTTTTTAATAAGACGGTAATTTTTATGTTAAGTATATTAGTTGACGAAACTGTTGATAATTATAATGATTTGTCAATTATAATTCGTAACATTGTCCAAATGTTATATGTTTTGATTGACATAAGTGTGGACAAGTTTCTTGTATACGATTATAATTAATAATGAAAGGAGGGGATAAATATGGACTATTTATGTGCAGTAATTACAGCAGATGTTATAAATTCTAAAAAAAGTAATAAAGATATATTAAAGTTTTTAGAGTCAAAAAATATTTATTATGATGAAGATAAAGTACTAAATATATTTTTGACAGAACAGGCACAAAAAATAACCATGAGTCTACAAAGTAAAAATATCATTTCTACAAATGTATCCATATCAAGAGGAGATGAAATTCAAGTATTTTGTTCTGATATTATTAATATAATAGAAGTAATTAGACAATTAAGATATTATTTTAGACCATTAAAAATAAGAATTGGCGTTGGTATTGGAGGAATACATACTGAAAAAAGTGATAACTCATGGAATATGAATGGAGAAGCTTTTTTCAAAGCAAGAGAAGCTCTAGATAAAGTAAAAATACAAAACAAAAAAAGAATGACATACATATGCTCCCCCAATGAACAGTTTAACATTATAGGAAATAGCCTATACATGTTAATGGATACTATTATAAACGAATGGTCAGATTCAAAATGGGAATCTATAAATGCTTATGAAGTATACGAAAATTATGAAAAAGCAGGAAATGCAATAGGCAAAAGTAGACAAGCCATATCAAATAACTGTAAAACTGCGCACTTTGAAAAAATAAAACAAGCTGAAGATGATTTAAAAAGAATAATACAGTTATATTTTAAAAATAAGGAGTAAGGTTTGGAAGCATTATTAATTTCAATATTAGTTACACTTTTTTGTGATGTATATTTACAAGGAAGTGGAACAGTAGAGCTTAGAAAAGACAAAAGCTCTTTAAATAAAAAGTGCATTGGTAATTTAATTCATTTTGCACAAATATATATACCATTTACTGTGACTATGAGTATTTTATATAGTAAGCACATAGGTTTTATAAGGGTTATAGCATATACATCTTTAATTTCAATAATACATATTATAATTGATATATTAAAATGTTGGACTCTTAAAGTTGTAACAGATGAAAATAAGTTTAAAACTTTAAAAACACGTAACTTAGTTTCTGATAAAAAGATATTTAATATAGGCTTTGAAGAAGATATTCTATTTTTAATTGATCAAGTACTTCACTTAGTAGTTACTATTTTCATATGTACAAATTCAAAACTAAATAATTTAAATTCAATAACTTATATAGATCAAATTTTACTTTACAAAATCCTATTATTCATGATCGTGTTTATTTATACGGTGAGATGTGGTGAATTATTTATTGATTTATTTTTTGAAAGTGCATTTAATAATATTAAACAACAGACCATCAAACAAGATACTAAAGAAGAATCCATTAATAGATTAGTGTATAGTATCAATAGAGCCATTACTTGTTTTGCGTTGAATAATGGAGAAATAATAGCAGAAGAAGATGAGTTCAATGGACAAATTGAAGAACCCGCAATAACTGAAGACGATGATGAAGCTAAGAGGAAAGATGAAAATATAAGTAGATATATTGGAATATTAGAGCGTAGTATAGTTATAATATTAGTTATTTGTAATAACTACTCATCTATTGCATTACTTTTGACTGGAAAATCACTGGCTAGGATGGGAGATTTTAAAGATAGAGACTTTGCTGTTAAATTTATAGTAGGAACGTTTTTAAGTATTTTTATAGGTATAGTTGGTGGAGAAGCTTTTAAATTCATATCAAACAATTTTATTAGATAAAATAAAAAAGGAGTATGGATATGAATTTATCCATACTTCTTTTTAAGTTATTATCAATAGATTCACGAACTTGTTATTTCATCCAACTTTCAGGTGAGTTCATATATTCTTGGAATTTTTCTAAAAATAATCCCACATGGTATCCATCTGCCACAGCATGATGAACTGTAATAGAAAAAGGCATCATTTTTCTATTATCTTTTTCAAAAAACTTCCCACCTTGTAGAATAGGAGAATAGGTAGTCATAGGTGCAAAGGGCACAGGAGTATAGCTAGAAAATTCTATCCATGGCAACATTCCTATCATAAAGTTATTTTGTGGAGCCATTTCAGTTTTAGCCATAGGTTCATGATTATCACCATATTTATTTTGATCATCCATATAATTTTTATAGAAAATATTAAAATCAGCATCATATTCTGTCCACATATTTGACATGGTGTTATCATCTTTATGGAAAACCGCATAAGACGGATGTAAAACTTCATAATAGCCTAGTTCACTATCTAAAGAAGCAATTCTAAATTCCTTCATTTCACTGATTACCTTTGAAGCAACGTATAAATAAGCTGGAAAAAATTTTTTCTGTTTAGTTTTCACCATATTATAAGCATTTGTAATATCAATATTTATACTAATACTGTATCCTGTTGGCAACATTTTTGTAAAATAATAAAAATATTGATACCTATCCCACTTCTTCAAATCTATTTTATGAAAATTATCATTTAACATTTGTATCCCTTCTTTCTTAATTTAACTTATATAAAAAGTATATGCTAAAATTTTTCACTTTGTAATCTATGCTCCGTAGAGTCTAACTCTACTAAAAGTAGATTTTGTTTCTATGTATTAATAAATATGTTAAATTGTAATAATATTTTTAGTATAATAAAATATGATTAAAGATATAAACAAGGAGTGAAAATTAAAATACATGAGATCTATAAATATATTAGAAGAAATTTCAGATGGAAAGCTATATGATATTGAAGATATGGTAAAAGCAGATACATGCGGTTGTAATGGATGTAGTGATTGTTGCAAAGATGTTGGAGATTTAGTAGTACTTACCCCTTTCGATATATATGAAATGGTTAACTATTTAGGTATTGAGTTTAATGAATTATTGGGAGATAAAATTGAACTTCGTCAAAATAATAAAATTTTACTACCATATTTAAAAATGCAGGATAAAAATAAAAACTGTAGTTTTTTAGACCAAGAAGGGAGATGCATGATTCATTCTAAACGACCAAACATTTGTCGTTTATTCCCCCTTGGAAGAGTATACAAAGATAATGACTTTAAGTATTTTTTACAAATAGGAAATTGTCCTAAGAAAGATTTAAAAGATGTTAAGGTAAGAAATTGGGTAGGAATTGAAAATTATGATAAAAATAAACAATTTATCTTAGAGTGGTATAAATTTATTAAAGCTCTAACTTTTCGTTTAAAATTTGTAAGAGATGAAAAAGAAGTTGAGAAATTTAATAAAATTCTATTAGATAGCTGTTATGGCATTAAGATAAAAGAAGAGGATGACTTTTATTTTGAATTTCTAAAATATTTACCTGAAATAAAAAATAGATTGGGAATTATTTAGTAAACAATTTATAAAATAAGAAGCTAAAAAGGGCGTATCAAAAAAGATACGCCCTTAAAATTGCTTTTTGCCATACAAATAGTATGATAATTCTCGTTTCACCATACAATATATAATAACAAATAAATTTAGGAAAGTTTTTATTATTCATGAAGGAGGAGTTCATAATGAAAGTCACACCAGATATGATAGACAAACAACTTCGTTTAAAAGGTAATCTCATGAGTAAATTTGTTCGTTATAATAATCCTAACGATTTTCAAAGGACTAATAAAATAATAGAAAGATTACATAAAGGTAAGAATAGTAAAAAAATGATTTGTGAGGAAAGATATATTACTAAGAAAGATGGTGGAGTAATCAGGGTGTGTATATACAAACCAATTGATTTCAAACCAAATGCAACAGGTCTTTTGTGGATACATGGTGGAGGATATGCCATGTTTATTCCAGAACAAAACATGTATTATTTTGAGAACTTTACTTCTGTTGCAAATTGTGTAATAGTTGCTCCTGACTATACCCATTCAATAATAAAACCATATCCAGCAGCCTTTAGTGATTGTTATGATATTCTTTGTTGGATGAAAGCCAATGCAAATAAGTTAGGAATTAGGGATGATCAACTCTTTGTTGGAGGAGAAAGTTGTGGTGGAGGAATTACTGCTGCCATAAGTCTTTATGCAAGAGATACTAAAGAAGTAAATATTGCTTTTCAAATGCCATTGTATCCAATGTTAGATGACAGAATGAATACATACTCATCTATAAATAACAATGCTCCTATATGGAATTCTATTAATAACTCTTTGGCATGGAGATTATATTTAGACGATTTATTTGAAAGCAACAATGTTCCAAAGTATGCAGCTCCTGCTAGAGAGGTTGATTATTCTGATCTTCCTCCTACTTTTTCTTTTGTTGGAGAAATAGAGCCTTTTCATGATGAAACTGTTCAGTACATTAAAAATCTTAATAAAGCTGAAGTAAAAACATACTTTTCTGTGTACAAAGGTTGTTATCATGGATTTGACATAGTTTGTCCTAAATCTAGCAAAGGAAAGTCAGCTATGAATGATATGCTTAGCGTTTTTGAATATGCGACTAAGAATTATTTTGCAAAACAAGATAATTAAATATTGTTTATAAATTCTAATAAATCAGTATTAGTTTCTATAGATGATAATGAAGAAGATTGTGACTTCGGATGCCATAGACCATGTAAACACAAAGATTGCTAATTAAATATATAATTAACTGACACCAAATAATTATCCTATTTGGTGTTTTTATTCTTTTTACATACTAAATTATGGAAAATAAAAAGATGTAGATAATATACTTATTAATTAAATTATCTACATCTAAAATAAAGTTTCAATTTAATAGTAAAAACTCTCTTTATATATTAATTTCTATTTTGTTTTTTTTTTCTTCTTATATTCATATTCAGGAACCGGAGTAGGAACTGGAGTTGGAACTACAGTACCAGGAATACCAGCTGGACCTTGTGGTCCTATATCACCTTTTGGTCCCTGTGGACCAGCTGGGCCTGCTGGACCTATATCACCTTTTGGTCCCTGTGAATCAGCTGAGCCTGCTGACCCATATCACCTTTTAGTCCCTGTGCACCAGTTTGACCTTGTAGTCCTATATCACCTTCTGATCCCTGTAGACCAGCTGGTAGCCTGCTTACCCATATCACCTTTTAGTCCCTGTGAATCAACTGAGTCTGCTGGACCCATATCACCTTTTAGTCTCTAGTGAATCAACTGAGCCTGTTGACTCTATATCACCTTTTAGTCCTTTACTTGATACACCAGGAATGCCAGCTGGGCCTGCTGGACCCATGTCACCTTTTTCTCCTTTTGGTCCCTTAGGACCTTTTGGCCCTGCAGGACCCATATATCCTATGTCACCCTTAGGACCTTTTAGCCCTGCTGGACCCATATATCCCATGTCACCCTTAGGATCTTTTGACCTTGTAGCATCTATATCACCTTTTTGCACTTAGGATATGCTGGACCTTGAGCACCAACACCAATAGTAACACCACATAATGGGTTAATATAAACTTCTTTACCTAAATCTACATATTGAATAGCACTTAATTTAATATAGATAGGACCTTTTCCAGAGGATGTTTTACCCATAACAGCACAGTGGTTAACTTGGCAAACTTTTAGTTTTAATATACAATCGCTTCCTTCTAATTTTAATCCCACAATTTTGCCAATAGAGCAATTTAAAATATTAAAAATTTGAAAATCTTCACAATTTACAGGAAAAACAAACATAGGACAGGATGAAGAGTCCATTTTACCAGAGCAGTAAACTTTTTTATTTTTACAAGTTTTATCTGCTTTTATCTCCTGACATGAAGACATGTTGCAAGAATTACACTTATTTACACAATTTTTGTCCATAATAGTACACTCCATGTTGATAATATTTAGTAGAACTTCTACGTACTATATTTATATGATAAAAATCATAAAATGTTTATTATAAAAATAGATAAAGTCCAAGCTAAAAAAAGATTATAGATAGATTTACTTTTACACAAATCTATTTATAATCTCTTTTATTTCAACAGATATTCATCTTAAATGAAAAACTAAGCTACTTTATAATATAAGCCTTTGTTTTTAAGTTTTATTTATCTAGCAAGTTTCCATAAAGTACAGGATAATAAGTAGTACTAGTCGTATTTGGATCAAAATCTCTTACTTTTACACATCCCGTATAAGATGAAGTATCAAGCATTTTATTTTCTCCAAGATAAATGGATACATGATGTACATGGTATTTTATATTATTTATAACTTCTAATCTACTACAAGTACCATTCTCACCATTATTGTCACAATAATCGCTCTTTTCCATATTAAAGAAAATTAAATCACCTGTTTTTAACTGACTAAAGCTTACTTCTTCTTGTTCTAATACATGTTTAGCTTGCATATTAGATCGTAAATTATTTAATTCAGTATACCCAATAGAGTTATAACAATAAGCTGCAAAAGTATTGCATCTTAAAAGACCTTCAGCAGTTGGCCCATAAGGAAGACCCAATTGAGAAAATCCATTATAGATTAAATTTGTTCTTTCATCATTTTCAAAGCCAGGCTTTATTTTTAGGCTACTTGCAATGCCATTGTTATCAAAAGTAAAGTTAATATTACAGTAGGTTATAGTTTTACCGATAGTCATTTCAAAAGTATTTTCATTAAAATAATATAAGTCTTTATCAAATGATTGAAGTCCGCTTAGAGCACTAAAATCTTTATCACTAAAATAATAAGTGCATCCATCAATTTTTTTGAATCCACTAAAAGATTTGCAAGTAGAAGTATCAAAATAATATTTTTTTCCACCTATAGTTCTTAGTCCTGTTAAAGCCTGTCCACTAGATTTTGAGAAGTAATATTTTTTCCCATCTATAGTTCTAAGCCCTATTAAAGCTTCTCCACTAGATTTTGAAAAATAATATTTTTTACCATCTATAGTTCTAAATCCTGTTAAGGCCTGTCCGCTAGACTTTGAAAAATAATATTTTTTACCATTTATAGTTCTAAGTCCTGTTAAAGACTGACCAGTAGAAGTATTAAAATAATATTTTTCACCACCTATAGTTTTTAGTCCTGTTAAGGCCTGTCCACTAGACTTTGAAAAGTAATATTTTTTCTTATCTATAGTTCTAAATCCTGTTAAGGCATCCCCACTAGGCTTTGAGAAGTAATATTTTTTACCACCTATAGTTCTTAGTCCTGTCAAAGCCTGTCCACTAGACTTTGAGAAATAATATTTTTTACCACCTATAGTTCTTAGTCCTGTCAAAACCTGCCCACTAGACTTTGAAAAATAATATTTTTTACCCTCTATAGTTCTTACTCCTGTTAGTTTTTTACCAGTAGTAGGACTATAGTAATAAATTTTACCTGACTTAGTAACAAAGCCAGAATATTTTTTTACAGCTAATACAGTAGATTTTTCAGCATAAGACTGGAAGCTTATGTTTGAAAAAACAAATATAAATATAGCCATTAATAAAAATAAACTTAAGTAGATCTTTTTTTTACCCATTCAATTTCCCCCAAAAAATTTATGACCCAATACACATTAATTATAGTGTAAAATAAATTAAATGCAACAATAAAATTATCATTTTGGTAAAATGTGTATTTAATTAGCACAATAAAAAGTAATATATTTATAATTTTTACATATAAAGAATTATAGTATACTTATAATATAAGAACTAAAATTAAGGAGTTTATTATGACAATTAGGCATTTAAGAATATTTATAACCATAGTTGAGTGTAAAACTATGAGAAAAGCAGCTGAAAAACTTTACATATCTCAGCCGGCAGTAAGCCAGGCAATATCAGAATTGGAAAAGTATTATGGTGTAAAATTATTTGAACGATTGTCTCAAAGACTTTATATAACAGAAGCGGGAAAAACTTTATTATCCTATGCTAGACATATTGTAAGTTCCTTTGAAGATATGGAAAGTGCTATGTTTGATGCTTCCTCAAAAATGACAATTAAAATTGGCGGAAGTGTTTCTATAGGAACTACAATGTTAATAGATATTGTAGAAAAATTTGAAGAGGAGATTCCTGGTATAGATGTAAGAGTAACAGTAGATAACACCTCTACTATTGAAAATAAAGTTTGTCTTAGTGAACTTGATTTAGCTATAGTTGAAGGTTGTCTACAAAGTGATGAAATAATACAAATTCCTGTGTATAATGATGAGTTAGTGATGGTAGTTGGAAAAAATCATTCATTTTGGGATAGACAGTGTATATCAATTTCACAGTTGCATAACCAAGATATAATTTCTAGAGAAGAAGGTAGTACAAATAGAAATCAATTTGAACAATTACTTATAGAAAATAAAATTAAGATAAATAAGAAATGGAGCTGTACAAATACAGAGGCTATAAAAAATTTAGTTAAAGATGGAAAGGGAATAGCTATAATATCGAAATTGTTAATAAAGAAAGAAATGGAAGAGGAAAAACTTAGAATTATTAATGTGGATAATATTAAAGTTTACCGTGAAAGTAAATTAATTTATCATAAAAATAAGTATATATCACCTCAAATGAAGAATTTTATTGATATATGTACAAATAGGTACACCTAAAAATTAGGTATACCTATTTTACTTTTTATATAATTGCCCATTGAATTAAATACATCATTGTTCCAACAACGCCACTTCCAAGTATTATAGAAATAGCATTTGCTTTATATTTTCTAAGTAGATATAAACATCCCACAAATAGTCCAAATTCTATTATCCTAAAATCGCCAAAATTTAAACCTTTTATATCTGAATTAAATAGTGCTAATAATAATATAGATGCACCAGCAGAACCTATTAAAGCTACAACAGCAGGTCTAAGTGATGATAGTACAGTTTGGACACCAGTAAAATTACGATATTTATAATAAAAATGTGCAAGGGCTAAACAAATTATAAATGATGGTATTATACAACCAAGAGTACAAATAGTTGCGCCAAAAGGACCTGCAAGTCTAGTTCCAACAAATGTAGAAGAATTTATTGAAATGGGTCCAGGCGTCATTTCTGCAATAGTTATTAAATCTGTAAATTCAGCAAGAGTCATAAGACCATGGACATTAACAATTTGATCTTGAATAAGTGGAATAGCTGCATAACCACCGCCTACACTGAATAATCCTACTTGTAAAAAACTAAAAAATAATTTCATCAGCAACATTGTTTTTGTCCTCCATTATGCCTTTTTTCTTTCTTCAAATTAACTATTAAATCAATTATACCTATAATTAAACATGTTAATATAATAAGCATTGCGCTTACGCCAAAGAAATAAGTTGCAATAAATGATATTATCATCATAGCTATATACATAATTCTTTTTGTTTTACAAACGTTTTGAGCTAGATTTATAACAACATCAAATATAACTGCTGCAACACCTGCTCTCATTACTTGAAGCATAATTCCTATATATGTGTTAGTTCTAAATTGTGTATAAAATAATGAAATAAGAGATATGATTACCATGGGAGGAATAATTGTTCCAATAATTGCAACTAATGAACCTACAACTCCGTTCATACGATAACCTATAATAACTGATGCATTTACAGGAAGTGGACCAGGTGATGACTGTGTAATAGCTGTTATATCAAGCATTTCATCTTCATCAAGCCATTGTAACTCTTCTACGAACTTTTTCTTCATAAGAGATACTATTACAAATCCTCCGCCAAATGTACAAGCACTAAGTACAAACATTGATTTAAATAAGATCAATAACCTTTCTGATTTCCACTGTTTTTCACTCATAATATTTACCTTCTTTCTATATTTACTTTTAACTCAATTATATAAAACTAATAATGATGAGTAAAATACGTATTAATTATAAAACCGATAACTAAATACTTATCATATTTTAAATAGTATAAAGTCTTATATAAAAAGTACAGCATAATTAACATAAATATAGGTATAAAGGATTTTATGTAGAATTATATAATATACTTTAAATTTAGATACAGACATTATGATTTCATCTTAATACTTAATAATATAAATTATTTGAGGTGATTATATGCCATGTAAAGCTAAAGTAAATGAGGACGAAAAAATAATAAATGAAGTTTGTAAAAAATTAAATAAGTTAGTAAAAAATATAGTACATTTAGATCCAAACTTTGTATATATAGGCTCAAAAGAAAAGGGATATTATAGTATTTATAATAAGAATAACTATGGTAAAAATATGGAACTAAGCCTGAATTTCAGATTGTACTATCCTGATAAAAAATCCTTCTATTATAATACAGAAGCTAAGTATTTAAATAGTAAAGACATTGATAGATACATAGATAGTAAATATAATGACAGTAAGTTCCTTTATGCTAAGATAGAGTGGTTTTCTGTAAACCCAACTAGGAAGGGTATAGGTAGCAAATTAATAATTCATTTTCTCGAAATATTAAAAAGCATAGAAAATATTGAATTTATTTTACTTTCTCCTAAAAATAATACTGCTAAAAATTTTTGGTCTACAAATAAATTTGTTGAAGCGGATTATTCTATGGAACTTGATAGAAGAGTGAAAAATACTGCTTGTAGAAGATTAGTTTATAAGTTTTAATATTATCTTTATCCTAAATGATAGGATTTAAAGTATGAAAAAGTGCCCATTTCTATCTCTCCGAACGTTTGTTCCTAGCGGCAGAAATAGGCACTTTTATCTCTTTAAGGTAAAAACTTCCTTATAAAGAACTTGATCCGTGGATTATACAATATAATTATTTGTTTCCTAATAAAATGAACTAGTTATAATGTATATTTAAATTTAAAAGAGTACTATAATAAAGAGTATATATTATTATAGTTTTAATTTTGACTTTTAATTAATTTAGTTAACATAATTATATTATAGAAACCTTTTATTAGCCAAAGTCATTATATATAATAATAAGTAACGCATTTAACCAATAGATATGATTTAGATTTTACTAAGGAGAGAAATATATAAATGCATATATTAAACTTAAATACAAAGGAAGTAACTAAAAACATAGATACAATCAATTTTAATAAAGATTACCATTTTATTGTATGTAATCCCTGGGAATTAAAATTTTTCAAAGATGATTTAAAACTAAATAATGAAGCTTATAAAGACTGTCTTTCTTTTGATGATAAAGTGAGAGTTAATATTTTTGATGAATATATATTCTTCACACTTGTTAATTTTCAAATGTGTGAAGATAAAATATTGTTAGAGGAAATAAATATATTTTTATCAGAAAAATACATCCTAATAGTGCTTAGAAAGAAAAATGATATCTATAAGGAAGTAAAACAACTAATGTGTGAGAGATTCTATTATAAATCTAATCTTACTTTATCATTATTTATAATATACTCTAGTATTCTTAGAATTGTAATTTCTAACCAATTCGAAAATTTAGAAAAAGTAGAAGAAATTATTTTAGAGTTGGAAGATGATATTATCAATGAAGCAGAGGAGAATGTATCTAGTAAAATAAGTCATATAAGAGGTGTGTGTAGAAACTGTGTAAAAAATATTAGGCCTTTAACTTATATCATAGACACCTTACTAAAGAATGGTATGGAATTTTTCTCTAATGATGAGACCGATAATTCATACTTAGAAAAAGAATATGAGAAGCTTCTACAAGGATTAGATCTTTCCATAGATAAACTCTATAATTTTTCATTAAGCACTAGAGAGCTAGCAGATAAACTATTAGACATTTATTCTTCTAAAGTTTCAGAGAAAACAAATAATCTAATAACTAAACTTACTATATTCACAGGAACGGCTGTACCCATAAGTATAATCACAGGTATATATGGTATGAACTTCAAATACATGCCAGAGTTAGCTTATGTATACGGTTATAGGATTACAATCTTAGTTATTTTGTCAATAATAGTTATCAGTTTTATTATCTTCAAAAGGAAAAAATTTTTATGATAGTAAAAGAAAATAAAAGTTACCATAATATTATTATGGTAACTTTTATTTATTCATGAAACACTATTTATATTTTTAATAAAAACATAAGCCAAAGCCTTCGAATTGATTTTTGTCCATTGCGAAGTTTATTTATATAAATACATTTAAAATATTTTTGAGTATTCTTATTTTTAGTATTTAAAATTCATAAGACAACTGAAAAAAGTTAACATAATTAAATTATGTTAACTTTTTTCAGTTGTTTATTATTAAATTTTTGACATTTCTCCCATAAGTCTTTTAATGCCATTTTAAGAAGGAACCTACCTTTTGTTAACGATTTATATTATGAAGATATTAAACTACGCTTAAAATCTATTATAAAAGATTTGTTTTCTTACTTTTTCGACGATAGGAATTTATTCGAACTAACTCATCTTTCTATCTTTGCTAAATAGAGTACTAGAAATTTTATCGGAAGCTTCTTGATCCATTTCTTTAAGAGCATGAGAATATATATTAAGAGTTGTATTAATGTTCGAATGCCCAACTCTCTCAGAAATAACTTTTATAGGTACCTTAGCATCAATTAACAAAGTAACATGAGAGTGACGTAAATCATGAAATCTTATGTGTTTTAAATTGTTGTCTTTTAAGAATAATCTAAATTTCTTGCTTAAAACATCTGGAGCTATAGGATTTAAATTCTTATCATGAAATATAAGCTCTCTATGTGATTTTTCGCCTTTTAATTTTGCTGCTAATCTATCTTTTTTCAGTTGTTTTAATATCACAATTACCTCTTTTGGGGCTGAAATAGTTCTTATAGACGATTCGGTTTTAGGATCTTTCAGTATAACTTTACTATCATTTCTAACTGTTATTTTATCTATAGTAATAGTGAAGTTACTAAAATCAACATTATTCCATGTAAGCCCTAATATTTCTGATATTCTCAGGCCTAAACCGCCGGCAAGTACAATAGGTAATTCCATAGAAGTTCCGTAGCATTTTTCTAATAGTTTTTGCATATCCTCTGCATTGTAAATCTCATTTTTATATTTTCTATTCTTTGGGACCTCTACAAATTGTACTGGATTTTCTTTAATAAGCTTCAATCTATAAGCTCTTTTCAGTGATAAATTAAGTACATTTAAGTGAACTTTTATAGTTTGTGGTGCGAGTAAATCAAGTAAATCATCCACATAATCTTGAATATGTATAGGTTTGATTTCACATATTTTTATATCTCCCAGTAGAGGAATTATATATTTTTTGCATATTCTAGTGTAAACCTTATAGGTAGTAATAGATAAATTCACCTTATATTTTTCTAAGAAGTCCATTATGTAATCTTCCAAAACCATTTCATTTGGGATTAATAATTCATCCTTATATATTTCTTCTTTTACCTCGCTCAATCTCTTACTAGCATCTCTTTTTAACGGATAAGAGCCCATATTTTTCTGTCTTTTTTTATTAGTATTTTTATCGAAATACTCTAAATAAACTATATAATTTTTGCTTCTTTTTCTTATGAAAGCTGTACTCATTATTAATCTCCCTGTTTTTTATATCTAAATATTTATAAATATATTTTACCATAAATTCTAGAAAAAAAGTAAATATTTTACTGGCATACAACTGACATGTGTGTTTTCGAACCATGTATAGATATTTAAATTTCAATGTTTTTGTGTTTTTGGCACAAAAGTATATATTTCATGTCTTAAATAATTTAAATAAATCAAATTTATGAGTAAAAACATTCTATAAATAAAAACAATATAAGATTATATTATCAAAGTATTTTGTTAAAAATATAAATTAAACACTATACATAGTTACATAAAATTTACATATATATTTAAATATTTGAAAGCTTCTTGTTTAAATAGTTTAGATTTTATTGTATACTTATATAAGATAATCAAACTAAAATAAAAATAGAAAGGTGGATTAAATATGAAAGTATTTGCACCAGAATCAGCTATAAATGCTTTAAAAGAAATAATAGCAGATAACCAAGATAAACCAAATAATGTAAGAGTATACTTTGCAGGTTTCGCTTGTTCAGGACCAAACTTCGCTTTGGCTCTAGATAGCGAAATAGAAGGTGAAGATGTATCTTGCGATGTAGAAGGAATTCACTTTATAATGAATCAAGATGAATTCTTAACATACGGAAATGTAATCATTCAAGAAATGCCAAACAGAGGATTTGTTGTTATGGTTGAAAATATGCCTTCTAACGGCGATGGCGGTGGCGGTTGCTCTGGTTGTTCAGGCGGTTGCGACTGTTAATTATTTATATAGAGTACTAGTAAATTATCTAGTACTCTATTATTTTGTACTAAAGGAGTAGAGACAAGTGAGAAGAAGAAAGAAAAAAGGTTCAGACCTAAAATTATTAAGCTATGAAAATTATGTTAAAAATGAAGATATAGAAAGCTTAAAAGGACAGTGGAGTAAAGTATTCGGTAATAACAATGAAATACATGCAGAATTCGGAACTGGTAGAGGTAAATTTATCACTACTTTAGCAAAATTAAATCCCAATATAAACTATATTGCAATGGAAATTAAAGAAGAAGTCTTATTAAAAGCTGTAGAAAAAGCTGCAAATGATAACTTAACAAATATAACTTTCATTTGGGGCGACGTTAATAGCATAGAAAATTACTTTGATAAAAATGAATTATCAAGAGTGTATATAAATTTCTGTGATCCATGGCCTAAGAAAAGATGGGCAAAAAGAAGACTAACACATACAAACTTTTTACAAAAATATTATCATATTCTAAAAGAGGGTGGAGAAGTACATTTTAAATCTGATAACGAGAAATTATTCGAATTTACCCTAAATGAATTTTGTAATAATCCATGGAAATTGAAAAATATTTCATTAGACTTAGCAAATAATGAAGATATAAACAATATAACAACAGAATATGAAGATAAGTTTATATCTCAAGGCTTAAAAATATATAGATGTGAATCACAAAAAGTAGTAAATACATTAATATAAAGTTAAAACATAAAAACAAGTAGAAAAATACATTAATATATTGTACGAAAGTAGACATGTAGTACAAGGGAATAAAAACCTTCCATAGAAATTTAGTAATATACTATTATTCTATGGGAGGTTTTTTATTAAATGAAAATTTTAAAATTATGTTCATTATTTATATTATTAACACTATCTATGGGTTTAGTTCCACTAAAAAACGAAAACATACCTCTTACCAAACAAGAATTAACCGATTTATTCCCAGATGGTGATTTTCGTAATGTAATATACGACTACTTTCCCAATGAAGAAATAACTTTATCAAAGTTAAAATCTTTAGATGGACAGTTTTATGCTAGCAACGAAGGGATAGAAGATTTAAGTGGTATATCAATATTAGAAAATATAGATTCTTTTATATTTTGGAATAACGACATCAAAACATTACCTAACGAGATTTTAAATTTAGACAATGTAAAATACATAAATTTAGAGAATAACTATTTAACAGAAAATAAAGTAATTGATTTATTGGAAAAGAAAAACGTAGATGTGGATCATGATTTAAATTTTATTCAATGTGAGAAGTCACAATATGAGTTATGTAGTAATAAAACAAAAATAGCTCTAAATAAAAACGAAAAAATAAATATGAGAAGCTTATTGTATAAATCAATAAATAACTATCCTAATTATTGGGAGCCTTCAAAAGATGTGTCTAAAGACTGTAAGCTATATATACAAACAAGTAATCCTGCAGTAACATCCATATCAAATGATACTCATATTTCATTTACTAAGGATGGAATCTATTATATAGTAGTAAGTTTAAACACCAATAAATATACATCCTCAACAGTTATAATTAAAGCTATTGTAAAATAAAAAGGCTATATGCCTTTTTATTTTAGAATAAATCAGTTTTTCTTCTAGTTATTATTAACCCCCATACAACTACAAGACTGTAAGTTATATATAAAGTCGATTTGGCTTCTTCAACATCTACACTAAGGAATTCTTTAGTATCTGGTAAGACTACTAAAATAGAAGCAACAATAATTAAAATAGGATTAATTATTATTTGTCTTTCGCATCTAAATAATAATATATTTCCTGCCCACATTATTGAAAACACAAGAAATAAAACTTTAAAAATAAATTCCATATTATTCATTCTTCTAATCTCCCCTCTACTTAGTAATATAACACATTAACTAAGTGAGCATTTTGTTTTATTAAAAAACGCAAGCAATAAAGATTATATAACTTTTTACATTAAATATAAAGATATTTTTAATTTTCATTTCATATACTTTTATAATTAATATATTAATATACAGATTTATATATTTATAATAATTTAATAATTTTAAAAAGGGGATAGTTAGATGAAATTTTATCAATGGTATTCTCAAGCCTGCGGAGGCATTTTAGGAATAGTATCTTGTATCTATTGTTATTTAAGAGGAGATTTACTTATCTATTCTAACTTAAATGGCAACTTTGATATAATTAGTTTTAACGGTATATTAGCCAGTTACATATTATATCCATTATGTTTTTTAACATTTATTATGGCAATCGTTATAGCATTACCAAACATCAGCCAGAAAAAAATATTAAATGTTGAAATAACAAAAATTAATTCGATTATAATTTACTTAACTACATTAGTTGGCATTTTAGGTTGCACTATTTACTTTATCATTCCAGCCTTATTGTTACTAATAAATGACTTAACATACGCATTTAAATACTTCAAATCAAAAATCAATAATAATCCTATATTAACAATAAAAGATAATGACATTGAGCAAGATAGTCAAGAATTAAGTGATACAAGTGAACAACTTTTATCTACAAAGACAGAAATGGCAATTAACCTTTTAAATAAAAATGCAAATATGAATTTTATAACAGAGGTAACAGGTTTATCAGAAGATTACGTCTCAAATTTAAAAAGAGTAGACTTAACGAAAAAATAGTATGAAAATTACTTAAAATAATTTTCATACTATTTAAATCATTCTTTATTATTTATGTAACGATTGAGATCTTTAATTAAGGCTATCACCTGCAGAAATATAATTAATAATATCCTCATATACAGATTTATCCAATCCCATTATCTTAATAGGATCTCCATTATATTTCATATACAAGTATGTGCTATCTTCATTTTCTTTAATATGACAAGATGCTATATACTTATATTCATAGGATTGTAGCAGATGAGGATGATCTCCTATCAATTTACAAAAGATTAATCTCCTATCAGAAGCTAATAATAAACCCTCTGTATCAAGTATATCAAAAGCAGTAATACTTTTTAATTTACATTCAGTAAAAAAAGTTAATTTTTCATTTTCTTTTAGAAAATAATTAAAACGACAAAGCTTCATTTAGTTCCTCCTCAAATATTAAATATATTTTTATAACCCCTTTATAATATATTATATTTGATATTCATGTCTTGTATCAATAATTAACTACATAATTGACAAAAAGTATTTTATTATAAAAAAAGGTATTTTTATTATAAGTATAGAAATAAATACTAAGTTAGATTTTTTAGTACTTTAAAAATATTACTTTAATCATTATACGCATGTAAAATTGAAATTAAAAATTGTTTTAAAACAAATCAAGGAGGATATGGAAATGGAAGTATTAAAAGTTTCATCAAAGTCTAATCCTAATTCTGTAGCTGGAGCTCTAGCAGGAGTACTAAGGGAAAAGGGAAGTGCAGAAATACAAGCAATTGGTGCAGGAGCGCTAAATCAAGCAATAAAATCAATCGCTATAGCAAGGGGTTTTGTTGCACCAAGTGGGCTAGATTTAATCTGTGTACCTGCATTTACTGATATAGAGATTGATGGCGAACAAAAAACTGCTATAAAACTAATTATAGAGCCTAGATAGAATAAAGTTTTAAATATAATCATGTGGATTAGATCTACATGATTATATTTTTTGTAAATCATAACATAAATAGTAGCTAAATAGTAGCTAAGTTTAAAAATAAAATATTTTATATTTATACTAAAAATGCTTATAAAATACAATGTTTAGATAAAAGAGTGATATATATAACTAGTTTCTAAATGTATATTTAGGGAATAGTTATATATAATATAGCCTAAGAGGTACTCTTTTTGATAAATTTCTTATAATTAATATTACTTTATTTTTTATCATTATTTCATTACTTTTTATTGTAACTAAACTACATTTATGGTATTTTCATTTATGAAAATTGTTTTTAAGGTGGTATTTTATATGAGTAAAAAAACATTAAAAATTAATAATAAATCAGATAAACCAAATAACATAGTTTTAAAAGAACATGAACTTATAGAAAAATGCATCTCTTTCGAAAATAAGCTTCCTCCTTTTATGAAAGACTATTTTATCTATTTAAAAGGTTCTGTTGCCGTATCTACAAGAGCTGCTTATTTGGAAGACATATACTTTTTCTGTGATTACATAATTCAAGAAACTGATTTTACTAAAAGTCAATTATCAGAAGAAATAACTATTGAAGAATTTAATAATATTAAAGCTCGAGACGTCAACTTATTTTTAGGAGATTATTGCCCTAGATATTATAGAGAAAGAAATAATACTACATTAATATATGAGAACAATAATCGTGCTTTAGCTAGAAAAAAATCATCCATCTCTACTCTATTTAAATTTCTATATAGAAATGAACAATTAGATAACAATATTACAGATGGATTCAACCCTATAAAGCTTCCTAAGCCTCAACCAGACGCCATAAAGAGACTTGATATAGATGAGGTAGCTAGAATGTTAGACGCTGTAGAAAGCGGTCAAGGGTTAACAGATAAGGAATTAATTTATTGGGAGAAAACAAAACTAAGAGATAAAGCTATATTAGCTTTATTTGTTACATATGGCTTAAGATTAAATGAGCTTCGAGAATTAAACATATCCTCTTTTAATTTTTCTAGAGGTGAGTTTAAGATTTATAGAAAAAGAGGAAAAGAAGTTTTAATGCCAATAAATAAAACTTGCGAATATGTGGTAAAAGACTATATTTATAACGAAAGGCCTAACAGCGACTTACTTGATGAGGAAATTAAAGATGCTCTATTTTTATCCTTACAGAAAAAACGTCTTACTCCAAAATCAATTAGACAATTGGTAAAGAAATATACATCCATATGTATGAACACAAGTAGAGAAAATGGTTATAGTCCTCATAAGCTAAGAGCAACTGCTGCAACTTCTCTTATTCAGTCTGGATTTTCCATTTATGATGTAAAAACATTGTTAGATCACGATAATGTTACTACTACACAGCTATATGCTGCACACAAAAAGAATATAAAGCGAGATATTGTCAATAATTTTGAATGGATAGATGAAAATAATGATGTTTTGGAAGAAATTGAGGAAAATAATGAAAATTTATAAATAAACAAATTCAAGAACAAATGTTTGTGTCATTAGCTTCTATATGATACAATATAAATATATAGTTATTTAAGATAATTATTAACATATTAAATTAATAAGAAATGAGTGATTTTATGTATATGGATTTAACAAACAAACAGGCAATGATCTTTGAGTTTATAAAAGAACAACAATTAGCTAAAGGTTATCCACCTTCAGTAAGAGAAATTTGCACTGCAGTTGGTTTAAAATCTACATCAACTGTTCATTCACACCTAAATAAATTAGAAAAATTAGGTTACATTAGACGAGATCCTACAAAGCCAAGAGCAATTGAAATATTAAACAGTAATTCTTTAGGCGATGTTACAGGTATGAATCAAGAAATCATTCCTATTCCCGTTGTTGGTCAAATCACAGCTGGAGAACCTATATTAGCTGAACAAAACATAGAAGAATATATTCCCTTACCTTCAAACTTAATACAAGGTAAAGATAACTTTATATTAAAAGTCAAAGGTGAAAGTATGATAGGCGCAGGTATATTAGACAAAGACTATGTAATAGTTGATAGAAATAATCATGCTTCTAACTCACAAATAGTAGTTGCTTTAATAAATGGTGAATATGCTACTGTAAAGAGATTCTTCAAAGAAGATAGATTAGTTAGGTTACAACCAGAAAATGAATTTATGGATTCAATTATCTTAGATGAAAGAAACATCGAAATTGTAGGTATCGTAAGAGGTGTTTTTAGAACATTATAAAAAGTCTTCTACTAAAGTAGAAGACTTTTTCTTTTATAATATACTTATTATGTTATGCTAAGCTCAATGCTATTTCCATCATTTTAGTAAATGCTACTTGTCTTTCATGAGAAGTAGTAGCTTTACCTTCAAGAGGACAGTCTGAAATAGTAAGTATTGCAAGTGCATTAACTCCTGCTCTGGCAGCATTCATATAAAGTCCTGCAGCTTCCATTTCTACACACATAACTCCCATTTTAGACCATTTTCTCAAGCCTTCTAAACCTTCATCTCCGTAGAATACATCGCTTGATAAAATATTTCCTACATGAACGTCTTTACCTTGTTCTTTCGCAACTTCTACAGCTTTAGAAAGTAACTCGTAACTAGCTGTAGGTGCATATGTACCTGGTAAGTTATATTGTGAAGCGAAGTTTGAATCTGTACAAGCTCCCATTCCTATAACTATGTCATAAAGGTCTAGCTTATCACTTATGGCTCCAGCTGAACCTATTCTTATTAAATTTTTTACTCCATAGAAGTGGATTAATTCGAAAGAATATATACCTATTGATGGTATCCCCATTCCGGACCCTTGAACTGATATTCTTTTTCCTTTATAGTATCCTGTATAGCCATACATTCCTCTTACAGTATTGTACTCTGTTACATCATCTAAAAAATTCTCAGCTATAAATTTAGCTCTTAGCGGATCTCCTGGTAATAATACAGTTTCAGCTATATCTCCAACTTGTGCCCCTATATGAGGTGTTGGAACTGGTGATTTACTCATAGTGTTTCCTCCTATTATGTTACATACTTTTTATAAGTATATAATAATCTTCTTTATTATATTATATACACAATTTTAAGTAAACATATAATTAACTTTAACCACCGTACATACTCTACTCTCTCAATATCAACAAATATAAGTTTATTTAAACATTACCATTCAAAATTAAGCTTTCAATCATATCTGACAGCTCTTCATCAGAAAATGAATTAAAAGATTTATTATAAAATTCTTTAAAATATGAGCTTCTAGCAAATATTAAGAAAGATGATTTTTTTATATATCTATTAACTAGTTTTGCATCATCAATTAATAAACTCTCTAACTTATCTTTATCTCCATACTTTTCTACTCCTGATAACACATCCATATAATTTCCATCGTCAAAAGATATTAGTGACTCTTTATGTAATTCATTTTTAGTTTTGCTTATTTGTTTTAAGTCACCTGTTTCTAATCTAAAATAACTCCACTCTAAAGCTTCATCATAATAATGAAAAGAAAGCTTAAGAGGACTTACTATATCAATAGTATTTTCCGTAATCAACTCTATACATTTATCTTCAGTTGAAAAATCAACTCCATATATACCTAGTTTTTTACCTTCTGGGTAAAAAATATTTGCTACCTTGTTACTGCATAGGGTAAATAATACATTCAAAATATCTATCTCATCTAACCATGTACACTCATTTGGAATAGCTGTTGGGAAAATCTTTATAATCTTCTCCTCCCAGTCCTGAACATTCTTACAAGTTCCACTCTCTTCTTTGGACATTAAAAAACCTCCTCATGTATAAAAATAATAAATTTAAACTATTATAATTATTATGAAAATATATGTTTTTTTATACATTTTAACTAATTATTCTTATTAATTATATGATATACTTCTAATTAGTAATTCTTGCGAAAGGTGGATTTAATTATGTTCAAGCAAGCTAAACCAACTATCAGTATTATACTACCTGTGCATAATACAAGCTCTTATCTTGAAGAATGTTTAAACTCTATACATAATCAAAGTTTTAAAAATTATGAGCTTATTTGTGTTGATGATGGCTCTTCAGATAATTCTTACGAAATACTGAAAAAATATGAAAAGATAATTACAAACTGCAAGGTAATTCAGCAAAGTAATCAAGGTGTTGCCAGCGCTCGTAA
Organism: Terrisporobacter vanillatitrophus; assembly: GCF_051148895.1. GTDB lineage: Bacteria > Bacillota > Clostridia > Peptostreptococcales > Peptostreptococcaceae > Terrisporobacter > Terrisporobacter vanillatitrophus. Next base: position 2,062,114 of record NZ_CP154625.1, on the reverse strand, counting down.
TGAGGGATTAAGAAATGTAAATGGTGATTACATAATATTTATTGATAGTGATGACTTTATTGAATACAATTATTTAGAAAGGCTTTATAATGAAAGTTGTTATACAAATGCAGATGTAGTAATTTGTAATTTTTATAGATATTATGAGAATTCAAAATTAAGATTACCAGTAGTATGCAAAAAAGGCTCTGGAATATACTCTAACTATGATATTTTGAAATCTTTAATACCAGATAACCTTATACATTCATATTTGTGGAATAAACTTTGGAAAAAAGAACTATTTGATAATATAAAGTTTCCAAATATAAAATATGAAGATATTTCTATAATGTGTGATTTATTTTATAAGACAAAAAAAGTATCTATAATTTCTGATACTCTATATTACTATAGAATAAGAAAAACAAGTATTGTAAGAAACTATTCTATTAGCACACAAAATGATTATGTTAAAGCATATGGCTTTATAAGATTATTTTTAAAAGAAAAAAATATATACAATAGGTTTAAATTTTCATTTACTTTATTATCTATAAAAGTATTTTTTGTAATGTTTTTCATTAATATATTTTTGATTAATGAATATAAAAGCTTAAAAATAACTTTTGAAAATTTTGCCTCATTTTACAATTTTATTTCTTCTGCTAATTCATTAAGTTATAACTACTCTATGGAGGAAATAATGAACTTACAGGTATTACAATCTTCAAGTTAAATATCAAACAAAAAGCACAGAATAGATTTCTATCCTGTGCTTTTTTATTGATTAGCAAATTTTTCTTATTTTATAAATTTAGATATGAAATTAATTACTTTTTCCCAATACAAGTCACTATTTACTTTCTCACACTTTGCATGACCTGCATTATTGATTATTAACTTATCTTTGTAAGCATTACAAGCATTATATAATTGGTCTAACATATAAAATGGAACAAACTTATCTTTATCTCCATGTATAAACAATGTTGGTGTCTTTGATTTTTTTATTTGATTAATAGCTGAAGCTTCACTTATAAAGTATTTTGCTTTTATTTTTGTTATTGTACTACAGATATTTAGTAATGGAAATGATGGTAATTTAAACATATTTTTTAACTTATATGCAAGTTGTTCTTTTGCACATGTATATCCACAGTCTTCAACAATAACCTTTACGTTTTTAGGTAACTCTTCTCCACTAACCATCATAACTGTAGCTGCACCCATAGAAATTCCATGTAATAAAATTTGAGCATTTTCATCTTGATTTAAAATGTATTCTATCCATTTTATAATATCTAATCTATCGTGCCAACCCATACCTATATAATGACCTTCACTTTTTCCATGACCTCTTAAATCTGGCATTATAACATTATATCCTAAAGTATAATACTTATAAGCAATACTACTCATATACTCTGCATTTGTTGTATAACCATGAACTGTAATAGCCCACTTATTACTTTTGTTTTCTTTTATTTCATATGCATGAAGTCTTAAGTCATCAAATGAATTTATGTAAACACTATTTTTATCATTAAAATCATTAATCCAAAGATCCTCTTTTCTAAGTTCGTTTTTATTGTTACTTCTAAATATGCCTTTTTTTGAGCTATTTGGATTTAAGGCATAATTATATAATTTATAAGCAATACAAATTAATATTATAATCACAATTATTAATAAGAATAATATAAACATAACTATATACAAATTCCTTTCTCTTCTTTATCTACAGCCAAAATAATATAATAGCATTATATCATATTAATATAAGAATATAAACGAATGCAATTTAATATCACATTCGTTTATATTAGCTAATTTATTATTTTTCCGCTTCTATTTATCACTATTAGTTTCTTCAGTAGGATTTTCTTCAGTAGCACTGTCACCTTGTATTAGATTTTTAAAGGCTTGATGTAATCCTGTACTTGATAATCCACTCATCATACCTGCTAGTGTAATATTAGCATCTATACCTTTATTCATTAATACATTGACTACAAGACCTAATACAGCCATTATCAATGGTATATATTTGTTTGGTATAAAATCTAAGCTAGATTTTATTACATATCCTACACAAAGACAAATTCCAATAATAACGGGAACTTCAAAACTTGCCAAAAAACCTAAGTCCATTATAGCCCCTCCTTACATTGTATCTAGACATATTCTAACAATTCAAAATATATCATTTGTATAAATTATTCTAAAATGTAATAAAATGTGCTAAGATTTCAGGAATTAAATATACAAAACATCTAATATTTTACATATATAGAATGAAACTTAAATATTTGTGAATAATAATAAAAAGATAAATGGAGGGTACATATAATGACATTAAATTGTTCTGCTGACAATTGTATTTATAATAGTTCTGGAATATGCTATGCTGGACATATTGAAATTTTCGGACCTGGCGCAGCGACTTCAACAGGAACTAAGTGCGCTACTTTCAATCCTAACAAAAATGATCTTATGAGCTGCACAAGCAATACATTTACAACATCCGGTGATATAAAATGTAAAGCTAAAAAATGTAAATATAATAGTTTGGAAACTTGTACAGCTTCTAATGTACAAATCAACTATAACAATACAAATTGTGATACTTTTATTTCTTATTAATTGTATAAGATTAACTTATTTATAAGCTTCACATTATATAATATTATTTATAAGAAAATATAATTAATATAAAACATCAGATAGATTACTTCTCTATCTGATGTTTTTTATTAATTATTTATTGAAATCTATTACAAAAATTATTTAATAGCATTTTTAGTTAATTCTTTATATTGTTCATCACTTAAGTCCACATGATAAAATAATTTATAGAATTCTTTTGTTTTTTCTTTTAAATCGTAATTAAATTCTTCTGGATAAAGAGTTTCAGATAACCAAATCATTCCCATGTATCTGTTTACAGAAGGAGGGAATCCCATCCAGTTATATGGTATACTTGGTGATTCATAATATTTGTCATTAGATATGGCATTTAATTTTTTCCATTCACTTTCATTTCCCACTTCACTATATACACTTTGTGGAGCAAATACTATTACATCTGGATTCCAAATATATAATTGTTCTAATGAAACTTCATTTCCATCGCCTTTGCTTGATGGTTCCTTCAAATCAGCCACATTATTAGCAAGCAAGTTTATGATTTCTGCGTGGAAAGAACCTTTTGCTATTACATTAGTTCCTGTATCGCCTAAGCAATAAGCAATACTTACTTTATTTTTATCGCCTATTTTTTCCATTGTTTCAACAGTTGTACTATAAGTAGCCTTACAATAATCAGATAATACTTTAGCTTCATTTTCTACATTTAAGATTTTCCCCAATGTAGTATAGCAGTCTGACATATTAGAAGTTGTAGCTTCTATAAATATAGTCGGTATTCCTGTTTGCTCTTGTATAGAATTTAAATCTTCTTCCATACCATCTTTTTTCTCACCTATATCGATTATTAATTGTGGCTCAGCAGCTGCAAGAGCTTCCATGTTTAAGTCACCTTTTCCATAAAATTGGCCCAATATAGGTAGCGTAGTATATTTTTCATTGATAAAGTCCTTTGAGTCTTCTGACCATTCTCCTGATAGTCCAACCAATTTATCTGGAGCTACTGAAAATAATACAATTTGTGCTAAACTTCCTGATGGAGCTATTTTTTCAATATTTTCTGGAATTTCAACTTCTCTCCCCACTGAGTCAGTAAATTTTATTGTTTTTGCACTATCTTTCTCTTTATCATCATTAGACGATGAACATCCCACTAGAGATGTTATACATAAAGCTAGTACCAATAATAGTGATAGTAATTTTTTTTTCATTTTTATCCCCCTTAAAAAATTATATTATTGCACTTTTTGGTATACAGATTCTGATTTTATCATCATATAAACTGTTTAATTCAACATCAACATTGTATAATTTTTTAATTAGTCCTGAATTAATTATGTACTTAGGTGTTCCAAATGATAAAACCTTGTGATTATATAAAGCTAAAACCTTATCTGCATACAAAAAGGCTTGGTCTGGATTGTGTGTGGATTGTATGATTGTGTATCCTTCTCTTGTTAATTCTTTTACTGTATTTAATACTCTAATTTGATTACCATAATCCAAGTCTGAAGTTGGCTCGTCCATAACAAGTATTTTTGCTTTTTGTGCTAAAGCTCTTGCAATTAATACTAATTGTCTTTCTCCTCCACTTAAATTTATAAAACTTCTATCTTTTAAATATGAAATTCCTATTTTCTTTAAAGATTGTTCAACTATATTAATTTGTGCTTTAGTTGGTCTAGACAGAGGTGAAATTTGTGATGTAGTACCCATAAGTACCATTTCTGTAACACAATAGCTAAAAACAGGGTTATGAGATTGTGGAATATAAGCTACTTTTCTTGCTAATTCTTGAATCTTGTATTCCTTTAATTTTTTATTATCTAGTAATATTTCTCCCTTATAATCTTTCAATAATTGAAGTATACACTTAAACATTGTACTTTTTCCTGCACCATTAGGTCCCAAAATACATAGTAACTGACTGTCTTCTACAACAAAAGAGACTTTATCTAGTACCTTAGTATTTCTGTAAGAATAAGTAAGATCCTTAACTTCTAATACCATATTAATCCCCCCTTCTTGTAATTAAATATATGAAAAATGGCACACCAATAAATGAAGTTAATATTCCTATAGGTATCTCACTAGTCCATAAATTTCTAGACACATTATCTACTAATAACAAAAATGAGGCTCCAAATACAATTGATGTAGGTAATAAATAAACAAAATTATTTCCAACTAATTTTCTAGATAAATGTGGTATTACAAGACCAATCCAACCTATCATTCCGCTTACTGCCACACTGGCAGAAGTTAAAAGTGTTGCACATATGATAGTTATAAATCGTATAAGCTTGGTGTTTATTCCCATTGTCCTAGCTTCATCTTCCCCCACTGTTAATATATTTACTTGCCAACTAATACATAGTAAAGGTATTATTCCTATTATCATGGGAATAACAGCAAATTTAACATCAGCAGTTTTAGTTCCGGATAAACTCCCCATTAACCAATATGTTATAGCTGGTAATTGATCGTTAGGATCTGCTACCAATTTAATAAAAGATGTTCCTGAAGAAAACAATGAACTTACCATAATACCTGATAAAATTAATCCTAATACCTTATTTCCTTTTGTCCTTTGACTTATCATATATACTAGAAATACTGTGATTAAACTGAATATAAATGCGCTAATTGTAACTTGGTTTCCGCTTTTGTAAAGATATATTGCTAAAGCTGCTCCAAATGCAGCCCCTGAAGATGCACCTAATATATCTGGTGCTGCCATAGGATTTAAGAAAATACATTGATATGATACACCTGCCGCCGCTAAACATCCTCCTACCAAGCAAGCCAACATTATTCTTGGTAATCTAACATTAAAAAATATAGTTTCCATACTATCAGTCCAGAATTCATCTATATTTGCAATTTTTGATAATAGCATTCCAAGTACTTGATTAGGCTCAATAGGATATTTTCCAATGGCAAAAGATATTAATATTGAAATAATTAAAATTATTATTAAAAAAAATATAATTATTTTATTATGTTTAGTACTTTTATCCACTTATTTTTTCCCCTTTTCTTCCCACTATTTTCATCATAGTATATCTTTTTCTATCCCCTCCTAGATATTTTTACTTTCTAAAATTTTTGAATTTAGCCATTATAAAATTTACATAGTTTACTATCTTTAATATAAGCATATTACTTTTCATACCATTTCGCCATAATTATTTTACATTTTTATTATGTTTTATCATCTTTCGTCTCATTTATTGTATTATATTTATTCACAAGAAAACTGGTACAAATACTTACTCCAATTAATACTATAATATATAGTCTTAAAACTTCATGGGGGTGACTTAAATGGAGGAGATTATCAAAGTTACTGACCTCTGTAAAAATTTTTATTCAAAAGAAGGAGAACTTCAAGTTCTTCAAAATATTAACTTCTCTCTTCAACAAGGAGAGATTTTATCACTACTTGGCCCATCAGGTTCTGGTAAATCAACAATACTAAATATCCTCACAAAGCTTCTAAAGCCAACTAGCGGTGATGTTGTTATTAATGGAACAATCGGTTATATGTTCCAAAGGGATCATCTCTTAGAATGGCGAAGTATTATGGACAACATTACTATAGGACTTGAAATACAAAAAAATAAAGACCTTAAAGCCATTGAAAGAGTTGAAAATTTGTTAAAAACTTATGATTTATGGGATTTTAGAAATATGTATCCTAAGGAATTATCAGGAGGTATGAGACAAAGAGTGGCGCTTATTCGTACCTTATCAGTAGACCCAGATGTTCTTTTACTTGACGAACCATTTTCTGCACTAGATTATCAAACAAGATTACTTGTAAGTGATGATGTTTATAGAATAATAAAAAATGAAAATAAATCTGCTATTTTAGTAACACATGATATAGCAGAAGCTATAGCTATGGGCGATAAAGTTGCAGTACTATCAAAACGTCCTTCTACTATTAAAAGTGAATATGACATCGACTTAGGCCTTGGAGAATCTAGAACACCATTTGAGTGTCGTAAAGTTCCTAAGTTTCAAACTTATTTTGACTTATTATGGAAGGAGCTAGATAATAATGAGATTTAATGAAAAATCTATTGAATATGAGAAATATTTAAAAGATGTTAAAATGAGAAAAATTAAGATATTTGTAATACAAATTGTTTTACTAATAGGTTTCTTTATTCTTTGGGAAGTATTAGCTAACAATAATATTATTAGTACTTTTTTATTTAGTAAACCTTCTGATATTTATAAACTATTTATATCTTATATTTCGAACGGATTATTAATTAAACATATAGGTATATCAGTTTATGAAACAGTTCTTGGTTTAGTTATTGGTAGTACTTTAGGTATAATTATAGCCATTATGCTATGGTGGTCAGATACATTAGCTAAAATCTTAGATCCATTCTTAGTAGTTCTTAATGCGCTACCTAAAACAGCCCTTGCTCCTATTATAATCGTATGGGTAGGTGCAGGTGTTGAAGGTATAGTAGTTACAGCAGTTGCTATTTCTATTGTTATTACTATTTTATCTTCTTATAATTATTTTAAAAATATGGATGAAGAAAAAATCAAAATGTTAAAAAGTTTCGGTGCTACAAAGAGTCAAATTCTATTTAAGCTTATTTTACCTGGTAATATAGGAAATTTAATAAATCTAACTAAAATAAATATTGGTATGGCTTGGGTAGGTGTTATAGTTGGTGAATTTTTAGTATCAAGATATGGTATAGGTTATTTAATTGTCTATGGAAGCCAAGTGTTTAAACTAGACGTTGTAATGATGGGCGTATTTGTCCTTGCAGTTTGTGCTTGGGCTATGTATGAAATTGTTAATCTAATAGAAAAGTTTTATTATTATAGACAAAGAAAAATTAAAGGATAAAGAAAAAGTATTGCTTAGTAAGCAATACTTTTTCTTTATCTATCTACTTCCCTTATCATAAGGCTGTGCCACAGCTCTTGGTGCTTGAGAAGATTTTGACGTAAATGCTAGTACTATTAGCGTTGCAATAAAAGGAATCATTTTATATACATCACTAGGTATATTTAAACTTGATAGTAAAGGTATAACTGAATATGCTGATGCAATAGTCTTCATTAAACCAAAGAATAATGCTGCAAATAATACTCTTAAGGGTTTCCATTGACCAAAAATCATAACAGCAAGTGCTAAGAAGCCATATCCTGAAACTGTAGCATTAAAATTTGTAGAAGTTGGTATTACAAATACTAAACCTCCAAGCCCTGCAAGTGCTCCAGAAATTAATACTCCTGCATAACGCATTTTATAAACATTAATCCCTACTGAATCAGCTGCTTGTGGATGCTCACCACAAGCTCTAAGTCTAAGACCAAATTTTGTTTTATATAATACTATAATAGAAATTGCTAAAATAGCTAAACCTATATACGTAGTTATGTAGCAATTCTTAAAGAATAAATCTCCTATTATAGGTATATCTCCCAATATAGGAACTGAAGGAATCCTGAAAGTGTTATTAAAAGTAATTTGTTGTACTCCATTTGTTTGAATCATTCTAGCTGCATAAATAGCAAAAGCTGGTGCAAACATATTTAAAGCTGTTCCGCCTATAATTTGGTCTGCTTTCATATTTATTGCTGAGTATGCAAGTAATAATGAAAATATCATACCTGTTATTATAGCAATAAGTATTGCCATTATTAATAGTAATTGACCACTCATTTTATCTTGCATCTTATTTATAAATAAAATACTTGCAAAAGCACCCATAATCATAATTCCATCTAAGGCTATATTTGTAACTCCGCTTCGTTCAGTAAATACTCCTCCAAGGGCAACTATTAATAAAGGTATGGAAAAGAACATTGTTTGTTGTACTATTAAAAATAGTATATCCATTACTCTTCACTCCCTTCAGTAGCTTCTATAATTTCTTTTTTTGAATCTTTCTTCTTTAATATTTTAGGCAATATAGATCTAAAGAATAATGCAAAAGCACTAAAATAAATAATACAAGCTATAATTATATCAATTACTTCTGGCATAAAATTAAGAGTTTGTAAGTAGTTTCCACCTAATGTTAAGTAAGAAATAAATATTGCTGAGAAGATTATTCCTATAGGGTTTGATAGAGCAAGTAGGGCAACTGGTATTCCGTTAAATCCTTCTACTGCTAATACATCTACAACTTTAATATGTCTACCATTTGCTCCTGATAAATAAAGCAATCCTCCACCCAGTCCTGATAAAGCACCTGATATTACCATAGACAAAATAATATTTCTCTTTTCATTTATTCCTGCATATTTACTTGCACTTGAATTAAATCCACAAGCCTTTAACTCATATCCAAATATGGTTTTATTTAATATAATATAAATTAAAATAGCTATAATAATAGCAATAATTATTCCTCCATTTACTGTGGAAATATCTTTGTAAGTACCTGTAACATTGACAAAAACCTTATCCAGTCCCCATTTTGGTAAGTCTGCACTTACTAAACAATTTTGAGACATAGACTTATTAGAGTCATATATATATAATTTAACTAACATATTACATAAATACATACCTATATAATTCATCATAATAGTTGAAATAACTTCATGTACATTATAATAAGCCTTTAATATTCCTGGAATCAATGCCCAAAGTCCACCAACAATTGCTGCTGCTAGCAACGCTACTATCCAATGAAATGGTGCTGGTAAAAATGTACATTTAACTCCTATAAATACTGCGGCAAATGCCCCCATTATAAATTGTCCTGGAGCACCTATGTTAAATAATCCTGTTTTAAATGCAAATCCTACTGAAAGGCCAGTTAGTATTAATGGTGCGGCAAAATAAAAAACTTGTCCAATACCTTTTGCTCCTGTACTAAATCCCCCTTCTAAAATTATGCCAAATCCTCTTACAGCTTGTGATGGATTACTTATTAATAAAACAATAAAGCCAAAAGCAAGTCCTATTAATATGGCAAATATGGAAGACATTGCACTATTAAATCCTTCACTGCGTATTAGTTTATTTAACTTATTCATGGGCGCTCACCTCACTTGTAATTTGTGTTTTGGACCCAGCCATATATAAACCTAATTCTTGAACTGTTACTTCTTCAGGTTTTAAATCTGCTACTATTTTTCCTTCATAAATCACTAATATTCTATCACTTAGGTTCATAACCTCGTCTAATTCAAGTGATACAAGTAAAATAGCTTTTCCTCTATCTCTTTCTTCTATCAACTGATGGTGTATATATTCTATTGCTCCCACATCTAACCCTCTAGTAGGCTGTACTGCTATTAATATTTCTGGATCTAAATCAACTTCTCTAGCTATAATAGCCTTTTGCTGATTACCTCCAGACATGCTTCTAGTAGTAGTTTTAGTACCTTTACCACTTCTAATATCATATTGACTTATTAATTTATTTGTATATTCATCCACATTATGAAAATTTATAAATCCTTTATTTTGATAATCTTTTGTAAAATATCTTTTCAACATAAGATTTTCACCTAAAGAATACTCTAAAATTAGTCCATCTTTATGTCTATCTTCAGGTATATGTGCCATTCCTTTAATGTTTCTTTTTCTAACACTTTCATTTGTAATATCACTTCCATTTAAAGAAATACTACCACTACTTATGGGACCAAGGCCTGTTAAAGCATATACTAATTCTGATTGACCATTTCCATCAATTCCGGCAATACAAACTATCTCTCCCTTTTTAACATTAAAAGATACATTGTCAACTAGCTTCTTATTATTGCCTTTTGAATTTACCGATAAATTTTTTACTTCCAATATAATTTCTCCAATTTGTGGTATGTTCTTTTCTATTTGTAAATTTACTTTACGCCCTACCATCATTTCAGAAAGTTCTTCTTTTGTAACTTGGCTAACTTTGACAGTGTCAATATATTTTCCTTTTCTAAGGACTGTACATCTATCTGCCACGGCTTTTATTTCATTTAATTTATGAGTAATAAATAAAATGGACTTTCCTTCCTTAGCCAAGCTTTTCATTATTTTCATTAATTCTTCTATTTCTTGAGGAGTAAGTACAGCTGTCGGTTCATCAAATATTAAAATTTCATTATTTCTATATAGCATTTTTAATATTTCTACACGTTGTTGCATTCCTACTGTTATGTCCTCTATAATGGCATCTGGCTCAACCATTAATCCATATTTTTGTGACAAATCTATAACTCTTTTTCTAGCATCGTCCATTTTTAACAGTCCATGACTAGTAGTTTCCACCCCTAAAATTATATTTTGTAGTACAGTAAAGTTGTGTACCAACTTAAAGTGTTGGTGAACCATACCTATTCCTAAGTTATTTGCATCATTTGGATCTTTTATATTTACTACCTCTCCATTTTTTTTAATTACACCTTTTTCTGGTTGGTATAAACCAAACAATACACTCATTAGTGTAGACTTTCCTGCTCCATTTTCACCCAATAAAGCATGTACTTCTCCTTTTTTTAATTGTAAAGTAATATTGTCATTAGCTATTATTCCAGGAAATTCTTTAGTTATATCTAGCATTTCTATTATATGTTCCATAGATATCTCCTTACTAATTATTTGTTTATTATAATTATACAAGAAAAAAAGTTTTTTTACAATTTATGGAAATTATTCAATAAAAAAGTCAGTTCAAAAGAACTGACTTTTTACTAATTTATAAAAATATATTTATTTTACTACTTTCACAGATACAACACTAACATTTAAATCTGTAGCATTTCCAACGTCATCTTTTTGAAGTTTTATTTTTCCATCTGCTAAGTTTTTGTAAACTTTATCGTAATCTGCTTGAGTGAATTTTTCAAACTTAGAAGTTTCCATAGGAAGCTTAACACCATCTTTATCTGCACCAAGTACTAAAGATTCTCCTCCTGGGAACTTACCATTATAATATGCGTCTAATGTTTGTTCAACTGCTGATGATAAACCTTTCATTGCAGAAGTTATTACTGTATCAGACTCACTACTTTGGTCAACGTCAACACCTATAACTTTTTTACCTTCTATTGATTCAGCAGCAGACATTACAGAGTTTCCTACAGCACCACCAGCTGCAAATATTACTTCAGTTCCATCAGTATACCAAGATGAAGCTAATGTTTGTACTTCTGGTGTAGCATCAAATCCACCTGTGTAGTGGTATTTAATATCAACTTTATCTACTTTTAATTCTTTTGCTGCAGCATCAGCACCTTGTACAAATCCATATCCAAAACGTATAACAGCTGGTACTGCCATTCCACCCATAAATCCTAATTTTGTATATCCTTCTTTTACAGCTGCATATCCAGCTAAATAACCAGATTGTTCTTCTGCAAATACTATACCTACCGTATTATCATTTGTTTTGTAATTGTTGTCTGTATCATGTGGATTTCCATCAATTAATATAAAGTGTACATCTGGATATTTATCTTGAGCTATGAATATAGGCTCTTCAAATAAAAATCCTGGAGTAACTACTACTTTAGCACCACCTTGAACAGCTAATTCTATAGCCGCTAAATATGCATCCGTAGATTGTTCAGTTGGTTTGTAATACTCATGAGAGATATTGTGTTTATCAGCATAAGCTTCTATACCCTCCCAAGTACCTTGGTTAAATGATTTGTCATCAATTGTTCCTATATCGGTTATCATTGCAATTTCTTTACCCTCATTGTTAGTTTCCTCTGATGAAGAACTACATGCAACTAAACCAAATCCTAGAATACATGATAGTAAAATAGATAAGATCTTTTTCATTTATTCATTTCCTCCTATTATTTTTTTGACTTACAGTCAATATAATTATATTCCATTTTTTACCATTTTGAAAGCAATGGACCATATTTTGTTAAATAACTTTAATATAAATTTAAAACGCCTAAAAAAGTAGTTTATTGGGAAAAAATTCAATTATTTCTTGCCCTAACATGTTTGTATTGTTATAATTTTTACTATAAATATAAATCAGATTGGGTGGAGAAAAATGTCAAAATACAAAAAAATTATTCTTTGTATAATATCCCTTATTGTCATAATACCAGTGTCAGTTTATGGATATTTACAATACAAACTGAAAGATGTAACAGTATCATCAACTTATAAATCTAAAATTGAAGAGGTTGATGGTATAACTAATATTTTATTACTTGGAACAGATGGTAGAAAAGATGAGACTGCCTTTAGAACAGATTCTATGATTATTCTTACTATTGATAATAATAATAAAAATATTAAACTTACTTCTTTAGCAAGAGATACTTACGTTAATTTACCAGGAAGAGGTAAAGGTAAATTGAATACTGCTTATTTTTGGGGAAAGGAAAATCTTTTATTTGAAACAATTGAAGATGAATTTGGTATAGGTCTAGATAAATATGTAATTGTAGACTTCACTTCTTTAATGGATATTATTTATGCTTTAGATGGAGTAGAGTTAGATGTTAAAGAATCAGAAATAAATGAAGTGAATAAATTCATTCCAGAATGCTATAAATTCTGCGAAAATCCTAACAAGGGAGAAATGCAATTAATAGAGTCACCTGGCAAACAAACATTAAATGGTTATCAGGCTTTATCTTATAGCCGTATTAGAAAAAGTGATAGTGCCATATTTAGAGATGGTAGACAAAGAAATGTTATTAATGCTGTTATGAAAAAATACCAAGATGTATCCTTTACAAAATATCCACAGTTAATTGATGCCCTAACTCCATATATTACTACAAATTTAACATCAAGTGACATTACTAGTCTTGCACTTACAGGATATAATATTTTATCTGGAAAATCACTTAAAACAACTTTAAAAGAAGGAGAATTCCCTATTACAGATGAAATACATTCAAAAGGAGGAATATATGGCAATTCAGGTTGGGTATGGGTATATGATATTAATTCCACAGGTGTATTAAGAGATTTTATATATAACAATATAGACATGAAAGATAATGAATATCTACTTAACAATAATAATATCTCTTTAAATTACTAAAATTTTTTACTCAAATTTTTTGAAACTTTAAATTTTATTATAAAGGAGTGTAATTATGTCTCGTGGGAAAAAAATTGTCATAGCTTTAGTTATAGTTCTTTTATTATTACCTATGGCTGTTTTCGGGTTTCTTTATTATAAAATAAATAATATAGATACTAATGAGCAAGTCGAGGGTGTTACCAACATATTATTACTAGGAACTGATGGTAGAGAAAATGAAAGTGCCTACAGATCTGACTGCATGATGATAGTTACTATTGATAATACACACAACAGCGTAAAATTAACTTCTTTAGCCCGTGATACATATGTTGAAATACCAGGAGAAGGTATGGGTAAGCTTAATGCATCCTATTTTTGGGGCAAAGAGCAATTATTGTTTAAAACTATAAGTAACGAATTCGGAATAGACATTGATAAATTTATTCAAATTGACTTTGAAGGATTAATGGATGTAATAACACAGCTTGGAGGAGTAGAAGTAGATATCACAGAGAAAGAAATGAAAGCTGTAAATAAATTAATACCTTCCACATATGAGTCTTATGATAATGCTGATAAAGGTGAAATGAAGTTAATTCCAGGTTCTGGTGTACAAACATTAACTGGTTATCAAGCTATATCTTATTGTAGAATTAGAGATATAGACAGTGCCATTTATAGAGATGGTAGACAAAGAAAAGTTATAATGGGAGTAGCATCAAAGTTGAAAGGTCTTTCTTCATCTGAATATCCAAAATTAATAAAATCTTTATTGCCTAGCGTAAGCACTAATATGGGATCTATTGAATTATTAAATCTTGGAACATCAGCATATAGCATTCTTTCTAAAGATAGTACTATTAAACAGGGACAATTCCCTATAATAGATGACATACACTCTAAGGGTGGCAAATATAAAGATGCTGGTTGGGTTTGGTTATATGATAAAAATTCAGTAGTAGTTTTAAAACAATTTATTTTCGACGATATACCAATGGAAAATAATAAATACCTAAGCGAAACAAATAAGATAGAACTAAATCACTAAACATTTTAGAGAGCATATATAATATATGTTCTCTTTTTTTGTAACACCTATATCTCCTTTTTAATATAATATATTATCGTTAATTTATAGGGGGATATATATATGCATAAAAAGATTATTGCTCTTGCTAGTGCTCTTTCATTAGGAGCGTGCTGTCTTACTGGTTGTGCTTCAAATAACCAGTCTACAAAGGATAAAGAGTTAGATAAGGTTACTGTGGCTGAAGTAACACACTCTGTTTTCTATGCACCTCAATACGCAGCAATTACACAGGGATTTTTTGAAGAGGAAGGAATTGAAGTGGATTTAATAGATGCACAAGGTGCTGATAAAACTATGGCAGCTTTAATTTCTGGAGAAGCTGATATTGGTCTTATGGGTCCTGAAGCTTCTATATACGTGTATAAACAAGGTAGCGATGATTATGCTATTAACTTTGCACAATTAACAAAGAGAGACGGAAGTTTTATAGTATCTAGAGAAAAAAATGATAATTTTACTTATAAAGATTTAGAAGGAAAAGAGATTCTAGGTGGAAGAGCTGGTGGAGTTCCTCTAATGACATTGGAATATTTATTAAAAAATCAAGATTTAACTATTGGTGAGAATACATCAAAAGGACAGGTAAATGTTCGTACGGATGTTCAATTTGGCGTAATGGCTGGAGCATTTGCAGCTGGTGAGGCTGATTATACAACAGCATTTGAACCTACTGCAACTCAGTTGGTAAAAGAAGGTGCAGGTTATATTGTGGCATCTGTTGGTCAGGATGCTGGCGAAATACCTTTTACTTGTTACAGTGCTACTAAATCATATATGGATAAGAATTCAGATTTAATACAAAGATTTACTAATGCACTATATAAAGGTCAAAAATGGGTTCAACAAGCTTCTGACGAAGAAGTAGCTAAAGCTATGCAACCATTCTTTGAAGATACTTCTTTAGAAGATTTAATAGTTGTTGCACAAAAGTACAAAGAAATTGATGCATGGTCATCAGATCCACTTCTAAAAGAAGATAGCTTAAACAGATTAATGGATATTATGATTGAAGGCGGAGAATTAAACGAGAAAATACCATATAACTCAGTTGTAACTACAAACTATGCTGAAAAAGCTATTGAAAATAATAAATAGTTTTTATTAAATAAATTAGATAAAAGAAAAAGCCACTCCTATTGAGATGGCTTTTTCCTTTTCTAATTATCTATAATTTTAGATAGCTCATTGCGTCCTTTATCAGTTAGTAAATTATACATTATTGACCATGCATGATTTCGATAAGATTCTTGAGTATAATTTAATCCTTTTATATTAGAAAATGGTATCCAATATATACTTGAAATCAGTAAAGTATCAATTACTCTATCATATTCATGAATAAACTTCTCTGCTCTAATTAATCTCTCAGATTTAAGCTTATTAAGGCATTCTTTTAGTATTTTTACATTGTAATCATATCTATCTTCTTGCTTTTTTCGTATTTTGCTAGATAATTGTGAAAGTTGAGCATGATGCCAAAAATAAAAGGCATTATCTTGAACTACTTGCTGTATATGAATAAAAAATGCATCTAGTTCATCAAGTTTCTCTATAGGTTTAGTCCATGATTCATCTGAATTTTCATCAATAAGAGCTTCCATAATTTCTTCTTTTTTATTAAAGTAATAAGTTAGGTTGCCACTGCTAATACCCAAATGATTTGCAATATCACGTATTGAAACAGCATTAAATCCTCTCTCATTAAACAACTGTTTAGATATATCTAATATTTCACTTCTTCTATCTCTTTTCATTTTAATTTTCCTCTTTTATTTTTAAAGTTTTCTCCAATTCCATTTTTGTAAGTTTTTTGACTTCTCTTCTAGCAAATAATATTACAATTAACGCAGCAATGCCATCTGATATGGGACCAACAAAGAAAACGCCATCAATACCTAATAATATGGGAAAAATGTTATAATAGCTACTATTGTTCCATATTTAATTGCCATAAGATAAGTTTCTTTAACTCTATCATACTTCTTACTTCCAAAATTAAAACCATAAATAGGCTGACATCCTAAAGAAATTCCTATAATACAAGATAAAAAAGAACTGTAATCTTTCCTACAGCACCTGCTGCAGCTATGGCTATTTCACTACCATAAATTGATAAACCTCCATAATATCGTAAAGTATTCATTTGAATAATTTGTACTATTGTTGATAAAATATGTGTTGTAAAGGCTGCTACTCCTAAAGAACAAATTGTATATATTATTTTAGGATTAAAGATAAAATCATTTTTACTAATAGATACTGATTTAAATCTAAAAAGTAAATATATAAGCCCAAGTATACTTGATAAGATTTGACCAAATACAGTGGCCAAAGCAATTCCCTCAATGCCCATCTTAAATACAAATAAAAAAATTGGATCAAATATCATGTTGAAAATAGCTCCTGACAACAAAACTAAACTTGAATAGTTGGGATTACCGTCTGCTCGAATAAAATAAGATATTCCAGCAGAAAAAATTCCAAAAGGAATTCCCATACTTATAATCAGTGCATAGGGCTTTGCATATTGCATGACGTGCTAATTTAATATTTGCTCAATAGTACTAATACATCAAGTTATAAAAAGGAGAATGTCTATAGATTTGTGTAAATAGACTTATTTATTAATTGATATTACTGGAAATTACTTATTCCAGTAATATTTTTTTATTTGATTGGAATACTAATAATGGTATTTTATACATTTTTATTATGTGTCTAATTTAGGACAATATACACTAAATTTACCATTTTCAAAAAAATTTTAGATTGTATATTTTTTAGGAATTCTATCTTCAAATCTAATTGTTAGCTGCGCTAAAGTGGTAGCCCAATTTTGATTTGGAGATGTCCATTTTTCTATGATTTTCATAGTAGAAAGATACAGAGATTTTCTTAGTGACTCATCTGTAGGAAATACAGTTCTAACCTTTGTATATTTTCTTAGCTGTCTATTAAAACCTTCTAGTGAGTTTGTAGTATATATGATTCTTCTAATATCTTCAGAAAAATCGAAAAACGTTGCTAAATTAGGCCAATTATTATACCAAGAATCTATTACAACTGAATACTTGTTATACCATTTATCTTTTAAAATATCTAAATTTGCAAGCGCAGTTTCTTCATTGAATGCTCTATACACATTCTTTAAATCTTTCATAAATTCCTTTTGATCTTTTGATGCTATATATTTTAATGAATTTCTAATTTGATGTACTATGCAAGTTTGTATATTCACATCTGGATATACAGTTTTTATTGCTTCTGGAAGGCCTTTTAAACCATCCATGCAAGCTATTAATATATCATTTAAACCTCTATTTTTTAAATCATTACATACTGATAGCCAGAACTTTGCCCCTTCAGATTCACCTATCCAAATACCTAATATATCTTTTTTTCCTTTCATATCTAAGGCCATACAAATGTATGCAGCTTTAGATACTATTTTATTATCATCTCTTACTTTAAAATGCATAGCATCCATATATACTATAGGATAAATTTCATCAAGTGTTCTACTTTGCCATTCGGCGGCAGCCTCAACAACCTTATCTGTTATCTTAGAAATCATTGAAGGTGATACATCTATACCATATAGCTCTTCCATTTCAGATTGAATATCTCTCACACTCATTCCACAAGCATAAAGACCTATTATCTTTTTATCTAATTCATTACATACTGTTTCATATTTCTTAACAACCTTCGGTTCAAATTCTGATTTTCTATCTCTTGGAACATCTAATCCAATATCACCAAAACTACTACTTATTGTCTTTGAACTATATCCATTTCGATAATTTGTATCATTATTATCAGATCTTTCATATTTCTCTCTACCTAGATGTTCTTCCATTTCAGCCTCTAAAAGTTGTTGCATTACATCCTTGAATAGTTTTTGCATCAATCCATTTTTTCCAACGATGTCTTCCATTGTCTTACATTTTTTCACCTCTGCTTGATAATCAATATCTGGAATAATTATATCTTTCATTTTACAAACCTCCATAAATTTTAATATGAATATTATTCCAAACTTACCAATTTTAAATACTAAAAAAGTGTAGGTAAGTTTGTTTTTACACAAACCTATCTACACTCCCATAAAAAGTAAAATTATAAATATTATATACAATAAAAAAAGCCACTTATTTACAAGTGGCTTCTTTTTTACGTGTGCCCAGCATGGGCAACAACTTGACGGTGAAAGTCCGTTGCGGGCTTGATAGTGGGAACCGCTAGCTAATGGCAAGGGTGTCCATCGTGAGGTGGAATCTGAAGGAAGCCTACGGCAAAGTCTTGGTCTGAGGAACACGAACTACATATGAGGCTATTGGAAACGGACGAGTTTGCGTAACAAGACAAAGTCCAACACTATCCAAAATTTCTAATAGTAAATGTAGCAGATATATGAGATGAAGGTTGTTGCTCTTACCTGGGGAGGTCTGATAGATATATCATTAATAGAGGATGAACTTCCTAGATGATAACCTACATAGTGATATGTAATTGAACTATCAGAAGTCAGCAGACGTCATAGTACTATTGACTGCGCAATCAATAGGAAGGACTGAACATTAAGGAGGTTTTCAACTTTGGATAAATTGAAGAACGTGGATAAAGTGCAGACAACTGAATATTCAGGCTACCGTGTGGAAGTAAAGTTGGAAACTGGAAATAAACATGGAGTGCATAGCGTAGCTTCGGTATTACCGAAGGTAGAAATAGAGAACCGTGCAAAAATATCTACTAATAATTTACTCGATAAAATCTTAGCAAAAGATAATATGTATCGTGCTATGCAACGAGTAATCAAGAATAAAGGTAGTCACGGTGTTGATGGAATAAAGACTGATGAACTTCACGACTATTGCAAAAAGCACTGGACTACAATGAAATCTAAATTATTAGATGGAACATACAAACCATCACCTGTTAGAAGGGTAGAAATACCTAAACCTAACGGTGGGACTAGGATGCTTGGAATTCCAACAGTAGTAGATAGAATGATACAACAAGCAATAGCACAAGCGTTGACATTTGTATATGAACCAATTTTCTCTAATAGTAGTTATGGTTTTAGACCAAACAGAAGTCAGCATCAAGCAATAAAGAAATCCTTAGAATATATAAATGAAGGATATAAATGGGTAGTAGATATGGATTTAGAGAAATTCTTTGATAAAGTAAATCATGACATTTTAATTGATAGATTATCAAGACAAATTAAAGATAAAAGAGTATTAGACTTAATAAGGAAATATCTTAAAAGTGGAATAATGTTAAATGGAGTTATCGTATCAAATGAAGAAGGAACTCCCCAAGGAGGACCATTAAGTCCGCTTCTATCAAATATAATGCTTGATGAGGTTGATAAAGAATTAGAAAGAAGAGGTCATAAATTCTGTAGATTCGCAGATGACTGTAATATCTACGTTAAAAGTAGAAAAGCAGGGTTAAGAGTTTTAAACAGTATTAAGAAATTAATTGAAAATGAATTAAAACTTAAAATAAATGAAAAGAAAAGTGCCGTTGACTTAGTTAGTCGCAGAAAATTTCTAGGATTTTCATTCTATTTTACAAAGGGCGGCGCCCAAATAAGGATACATGAAAGCTCATATAATAAACTAAAATCTAAAGTAATAGAAATTACAAATAGAAATAAAGGAATAGATATGGGATGGAGAATGTTGAAACTTAATCAACTTATGATAGGTTGGATTAATTACTTTGGCATAGCGAAAGCTAAAGGCAATATACAAAATATTGAAAAATGGATTAGGCGAAGACTTAGAGCATGTATCTGGAAACAATGGAAATTACCAAGGACGAAGTGTAAGAATCTTGTTAAACTTGGAATGGATAAATATAAGGCCTACCAATATTCAAATACAAGAAAAGGCTACTGGAGAATATCCGGTAGCCCAATCCTATCAAAAACACTTACAAATAAATACCTAGAAGAAATAGGATATATGAGTATTTCCAAGAGATATTTAAAAGTGCATGGAACTTAATGAACCGCCGTGTACCGAACGGTACGCACGGTGGTGTGAGAGGACGCTAAATAAAATAATTATTTAGCTCCTACTCGATTAATTATAATTTAAAGTTCTTATATCTCTGTTGCTACACAGCATTCTTTTTTTATAAATGTATTAACTTGTTTAGGTAATCTTTCATTTATAACATTCATTAAATTATCTGTACAATTATGAACATTTACAAATTCACTATCATTTACTACTACAAATTTAGCATCAACTGGAGATAATACATTTCCGTATATTTCTCCAACTTTAGCATATTTATATTTAGGTAAAACATCTTCCATTTCAATACTTATATCCGCAGTATCTCTATAGTTAAAGTCTACTTCATATACATGAGCTATTTCAGCTGCAACTTCATAATTAGTTAATACATTTTCAACTATAGCAGCATTTACGCTTTGTATTCTTCTTTCTGTATTAGTAAATGTTCCATTTACTGATGCAAAACCAGTACCTGGTATAATAACATCAGCTATATCACAAGTTTCAGTCATATGAGTATCTAAAACCATTAAAAATTCTAAGTTAGATAAATTAACATGAGGATTTTCTCCAAAGCATAGAAGTCCTTTTACACCTTCCATAGCTTCTACTCCAGCTTTTATTCCCATATCAATTAATCCTTGAGAATTGTTTTTAGCTTTTATTTGAAGTATACCATCTCTAGGTGATCCTATATGTCCTGAAAGTAGGGCAATATTTCCTATCATAGTAGAAACTTCAACTGAAACTACATTTTGTTGGAATACAAGCATTGCTTTTTTAGCTGTAGCGTAAGCATTTGCTATTTCTTTTATTTCATCACTTACAGAAACATTGTCTAGTGAAGCTTTAAATTCTTCGAAATTATCCATTGAAGAAGCTTTACCCATTTCTATTAACGCTTTAGCCATTTCTTTAACAGCACTTAAGTCATTTTCAACATATACAACTTTTGTAGCAAAATCAAAGTTATTTACTTCATATCCTTTAGGATTTATTACATATACTTTTGCTCCTTGTTCAGCAGCTTGTTTTAACTTAAGTTGAATTACTGGATTGTTTTCCATTACAAATCCAAAAGTAACTATTACATTTGTAGCTAATAATTCATCAATTGTATTAGGAGAAGCATCTAATCCTATAACTTTTTCTAATCCGCTTTCAACATTATTAAAGCAAAGTGTTTTTGCTCCCATAGTGTCAGCTAATTTTTTCATTACATAAGCTTCTTCATTTGTAAATCTATCTGATATGGCAACAGCTACAGCATCTTTACCATATTTAGCAGCTATACTTTCAGCCTTTTTAGCAACAAGTAATAATGCTTCATGATAATCAGCTTCTCTAAATCCATCCTCACCTTTTATAAGTGGATTAGTTAATTTTCCTTCTAATGCTGAACAATCAAATCCCCATTTACCCTTACCACAGATAAGTCCTTGATTAACTGGACCCTTTTTATCTGGGTTAGATTTAATTAACATGTCTCCACATGTTTCTAAATGTAGAGAACATCCTACTGAACAGAATGAACATGTTGTATCTGTAACATCTGTTGCAAGTGGAACTTCCTTAACTACACTTTGTCTTTCTTGAAGTGCTCCTGTTGGACAAACACTTACACATTGTCCACAAGACATACATCCAGACTCTGCTAAAGATTTTTCAAGGGATGGTTTAACAACAGTATCAAATCCTCTGTTAACAAGTCCTAAAGCTCCAACACCCATAACTTCATCACAAACTCTTACACAAAGTCCGCAAAGTACACATTTGTTCGGATCTCTTACTATAAACGGATGATCATCTTCAAATTCTATTACATTTTTATCTCCAGCTAATCTTTCTGGTTTAACATCATATTGATTAGCATAATCTATTAATTTACATTCAAAGTAGTCATGACAACCACATTCTAAACATCTAGAAGCATCTTTTACTGCTTGTTCTTCGTCATATCCGAATACTACTTCAGTAAAGTTATCTTTTCTTTCTTCTGCTTCTAATTGATCCATAACTGGTCTACACATTCTTTCTCTATCTTCAAATGTTTTTTCAGTTATATCAAATCTTTCAACAACAAATGGTTTTTCATATTTTAATGTTTCACCATTTAAGTAAGCATTTATAGAATCTGATACTTTTCTAGCATCAGCTATAGCTTCTACTGCTATTGATATCTTATCATTACCACAGTCTCCACCAGCAAATACACCTTCCTGTGACGTCATAAATGTATCTTTATCATAAGCTATGGCATTTTTTCTAGTCTTATCCATACCTTCAAATTTAGAAGCATCAACTGCTTGACCTATAGCTAGTATCATAGTGTCTATATCTATAGTTTCAGTTTTTCCTTCTACTGCAACTGGACTTCTTCTTCCAGATGCATCAGCTTCACCAAGTTCCATAACTTGAAGTACTACTTGTTTAACTTTTCCATTTTCGTCTGCAACAACTTCAATAGGATTAGTTAAGTTTTTGAAGATTACTCCTTCTTCTTCAGCTTCAACTATTTCTACCATATCAGCAGGCATTTCATTTTTAGTTCTTCTATATATATTATAAACTTTTTTAGCTCCTAGTCTTACAGCAGTTCTACAAGCATCCATTGCAGTATTACCACCACCAACTATAGCTACGTTTTCACCAAGTTTTATTTCTTCATTTCTAACAACTTTTCTTAGGAAGTCTATACCACCTATAACGCCTTCACTATCTTCACCTTTACATCTAACACCAGTAGATACCCAAGCACCAATTCCAAGAAGTACAGCATCATAATCTGCTTTTATAGTTTCAAATGGTATATCCACACCAACTTTAGTATTAGGTATCATTTTAACACCCATACTTTCAATTAATGCTATTTCTTCATCTAAAACAGCTTTTGGAAGTCTATACTCTGGTATTCCATAACGAAGCATACCACCAAGTTTAGGCATAGATTCAATTATAGTTACACTATGACCCATTTGTCTTAAGAAATATGCAGCTGATAGACCCATTGGTCCACCACCTATTATGGCAACACTCTTACCAGTTTCTTCTGCTATTTCTGGTATAAATGGATTTTCACTTTCTAAATCTTTATCAGCAGCAAATCTTTTTAACCAAGCTATAGATACTGGTTCTTCCACAAGTTTTCTTCTACAATTTTCTTCACATGGATGAGGACATACTCTACCAATAGCTGCTGGTAGTGGAATTCTGTCTTTAATTAATTCTATTGCTGTCTCATATTCTCCATTTGCTATTAATCCCACATATCCTTGACAATCAGTGCCTGCAGGACATGCTAGAACACATGGAGGTCTACAATCCCCAACGTGATTAGATAGTAATAACTCTAAATTTGTTTTTCTTGACTCTATAACTCTGCTTGTGTTAGTTTTTATTATCATATTAGGTGATATTTCTGTAGCACAAGCCTTTACCATTTTTGGCATTCCTTCTATTTCAACTACACATAAACCACATGAACCATATATTTTAGTTCTTTCATCGTAGCATAGAGTAGGAATGAAAACATCATTTTCTCTTGCAACTTCAAGAATTGTTTGACCTGGCAATCCAAATACTTCTTTTCCGTCTATATTTAATCTGAATTTATTCATATTATCATCCTCCTCCCCTAGTCTCTAACTATTGCGCCGAACTTACAAGTTTCTTCGCACTTACCACATTTTATACATTTATCGTGATCTATTACATGCATTTCTTTCTTTTCACCTGATATAGCTTCAACTGGACATTTTTTAGCACAAGCTCTACATCCTTTACAATCTTCAGTTATATTAAATGTAATTAAAGATTTACATGATTTAGCTGTACATTTTTTATTATAAATATGATCTTCATACTCATTTCTAAAATATTTAATAGTTGTAAGAACTGGGTTAGGAGCAGTTTGACCAAGTCCACACATAGAACCATCTTTAATTTTTACTGCTAATTCTTCAAGAAGCTCTATATCTCCATCCTTACCTTCACCTTTAGTTATTCTTTCAAGTATTTCAAGCATTCTCTTAGTTCCTACTCTACAATAGTTACATTTACCGCAAGATTCTTTTCTAGTAAAGTCAAGGAAATATCTTGCCATATCTACCATACAAGTAGTTTCGTCCATTACGATCATACCACCAGAACCAACTATAGCTCCAGTTTTGTTTATATTTTCATAGTCAACAGGAGTTTCTATTAAAGCAGAAGGTATACATCCGCCAGATGGTCCACCCATTTGAACAGCTTTAAAAGCCTTATCTTTTTTAATTCCTCCACCTATACCAAATATAACATCTTTAAGTGGAAGACCCATAGGAACTTCAACTAGTCCACCTTTTTTAATTTTACCTGCAAGAGCAAATACTTTTGTACCTTTACTCTTTTCAGTTCCCATTGCACCAAAAGCAGCTCCACCGTTTACAATTATCCAAGATACGTTAGCATAAGTTTCAACGTTATTTATATTTGTAGGTTTTTGCCAATATCCTTTTTGAGCTGGGAATGGTGGTTTTAGTCTAGGCATTCCTCTTTCACCTTCAAGAGAAGCTATAAGTGCAGTTTCTTCACCACAAACGAATGCTCCAGCACCAGCTTTTATTCTTAAATCAAAATCAAATCCTGATCCAAATATATTTTTTCCAAGAAAACCTTTTTCTCTAGCTTGAGCCATAGCTATTTCAAGTCTATGTATAGCAAGAGGATACTCAGCTCTAACATAAATAACACCTTCAGTTGCACCCATTGCATATCCACCTATAATCATACCTTCTATAAGTGAATGAGGATCACCTTCTAGAACAGATCTATCCATAAATGCACCAGGGTCCCCTTCATCTGCGTTACATACTATATATTTTTGATCTGCTTTATTTTGTAAGGCTGCATTCCATTTAAACCAAGTAGGGAATCCTGCGCCACCTCTACCTCTAAGTCCTGAAACCTTTATTTCTTCTATTACATCTTCTTGTGTCATTGAAGTTACAACTTTTTTAGTAGCTTCATATCCACCTACTGCAACATATTCTTCTATCTTTTCAGGATTTATTAAACCACAATTTCTAAGTACAACTCTTTGTTGTTTTCCTATAAATAATTTATCTTCATCTGATATTTCTAAATCAGTAGCTATCTCCCCATTAACAAGATGTTTTTCTACTATTTCTAAAGCACATTCTGGTTTTACTTTTACATATCTTGTCATAACTTCATTGTCGTCATATACATCTACAATTGGTTCTAGGTAACAAGTACCTACACAACCAGTAATATCAACTTTAATATTTAGATTTTTTTCTTCTATAAGTCTCTCAAATTCTGCTGCTGTCTTTTTTGCTCCAGTTGCAACACCGCAACTACCTTGACCGATTATAACTTTCATCACTACTCACCCCCTATGATCTTTCTCTAATTTCTGTTAATATTTCTTTAACAGAGTCTTTAGTTAAGTTTCCATAAGTTTCATCACCATCTGCGCTTTTAACCATCATAACAGGTGCTAATGAACAACATCCTAAACATGCAACATTATTTAATGTAAATATTCCATCTTCTGTTGTTTCACCATCTTGAATATTTAAAAATTCACAAACAGCTTCTTCAATCATTTCAGATCCATTTACATGGCATGCAGTTCCTTGACATAACATTATTAAATACTTCCCTATTGGTTGCAATCTAAATTGCGCATAGAACGTTGCTACACCATATATTTTGGCAGTTTTTATACCTGTTGCATCTGAAATATAATTCATTGCATCAATTGAAATATATCCATAGATATCTTGAGTTTTTTGTAAAATAGTAATCAAACTTCCAGGTACTTTGGCATATTTGTCTAATACGGGATCAAGCTCTTTGAAGTCTGGACATTTATCAGTCCCGCAACAGCATTTTTCACTCATTTAATTTACCCCCCTATTTAAAAATTGTATTATTATTATTATTAGGTATATGTACTACTACTAATAATATTAGCAAAAAAAGGCAATTATAGCAAACAAAAAACTTGTTATTTTGTTATTTATTTAACTATTTTCTCGATTTTTATATATCTCCTTTAAGTATTCTTTTTATTATACTTTATTTGCAGAATTTTTCTTAAAGATAAAAAGATAATTAATATATAATTTCTAATAAGAATTAACAATATTATTCTATTTAGTAATTAATTGTTTAAGTCCATGTTCCCACCCTTTTAAAAGTAAATTAAATTAAAATAAATAAAAACAATATATTTACTTTTATTTTATCTACATATAGAGTATTTTTACTTTAAATATAATTTTATTGAGTAAAATTTTTACTTTTAGTAATTATCAATACTAATTATAAACAGTAATATAAGTAGTATATTTACTTAAGTAATTATTATTTATTTTAACAATAAAACTATCATAAGTATTTATATAATTAAATAAATTAACTAAATAAAAAATTAACCTAATTTATAAAAGTTTTTTGAATTTTTTTAATATACAAAAAAAGCTTCTACTAAATAAGTAGAAGCTTCTCTCTATGCATTTTCAAAAGTATAAATAGCATCAATCCTAGTTATAAATATACTATCATTTTTACAACCTATATATTTGGCATACTTTTTAACCTTTTCTTTTGCAGTGTCAATATCACTAACACCTCTGTCCATTAATTCTTTTATATACATGTCCATTAAAAAACCTTTATATTCTTTTAAGTCAAATCCTAAATATGATGCTAGATTTTCTATTTCACCAGAGAAATCTCCATCTTCTTTTATAAGAAATTCGTAAACCTCTTTTCTATATGGATTTGACATTATAATCTTTTGCACTACCTTACACCCATCTAGCTTACTAATAAATCCATCTTTATAATTATTGAAAAGAGCATTGGATTGTCTAATTGATTTTTGATCTATATAAGAATTAACTTCTGTTACACCGTTATCTATTAATGCATCTAAAATAGCAAGGTGTATACTGAAGCAATCTTCATAAAGATATTCACAAAGCTTAGATATTATTGGTTTAATATCAAATATCTTTATATTATTTTTTTTATTTCTTGAATTAGATAAATCTCTAGTTACATTATTAAAAAGTCTTTCAAAATCCAAGTATTTATTACAATATAATTCTTTGAATAAATTAAAATCTATTGTTATAATATTATATCCAACAAGAGTTTCTACACCCTTTCTTATTACCTCATAAATTAAATTTTGACCATACTCTAAGTGCTTTTCACTAATATGTCTAGTATTTGTTACACTATCTAAACAGTAATCCATAAATTGTTTAGAACATTCCTCTCCATACAATTTAAAATTTTTTCTTATTGTGTTATACTGATCTCTTTTTTCATCAAATTTTATTCTTGCTCCGTTTATATCAAAAGTTATCATTTAGTTCCCCTCCTAAAAATCAAATATTAATTCATTTTATTACTAAATATTTGATTTTAAGAGTTATATTCCTTCCAAATAAATAATTTGTCTAAAACTTCTTCTAAATAATGTTGAAAATCCCCATAATTATAGGAATAAACATAGCTGGTAGCATATTTGCAACTTTTATATCACATGCTTTAAGCATATTTAATCCCATAGCCATAATTAATAAACTTCCTACACATGTCATATAGGTTATAACATTGGTACTTAGTATATTTGATAATCCAGACGCTCCTAGGGTGATTATTCCTTCATATAGAAAAACAGCTATGCTTGATAATAATACTCCTACGCCCATTGATGCAGCAAAAAATATTGAAGAAATCCCATCTAATACTGATTTTGCAAGCAATACTGAATGATCATTTGAAAGTCCACTTTGTATAGATCCAACTACAGCCATAGCTCCTACACAAAATAATAAACTAGAAGAAACAAATCCCTTTGATATATTATTTTCTTTACTTACTTCATCTGAAGTTGATATATTTTTTTTAGATAATTTTTCACCTAAATATGATCCTAATTTGTTTAGTAAATTGTCTATATCAATTAACTCTCCTATGATTATACCAACTGTAATAGATATTATTACATATAATGGATTATCTCCTTTTAGTGCACCAGATATCCCCATATATGTAACTACAAGTGCCAATCCATCCATAATAGATTTATCCAATCGTTTAGGTATTCCTTTATTTATTATTAAACCTAATACTCCTCCACAAATTATAGCTAAGCTATTTACAATTACTCCAAACATTTTTATCCCCCTCTAATATTTTTTAATACTATATTTTAGCACTATTTTAAGATTAATTATCATTTTTTATAAAATTTATATATTTATACGGATCCATGGCAAAATCCTGAAAAGAATGTTTAGTAAAAATAATATCTTCACCCAAAAATCTTTTATATCTCATCTCTTCTTTTTTTAAAGCTGATTCTAATTTATTTTCATGATTATTAAATACCATTATCTTTAAAGGCTTTTTATTTCTACTTGTTTGAACTCTTTTTAACATATATTTAATATGAATATCTGCTTCTGGAAATGAATATCCACAAAAGATAATCAGGTCAGCTTTTCTTAATGAAGCTTCTGCTTTATTCCATACACTACTTAAATAAACATTAGACATATTTTTAAAATATGTAGGCGGAACTATTATTGGAATCGTACGCTCATTACAATTCAAACAAGTAGCTTCATCTTGATTATTTAAAATCCTCATTACACCACCTTCATATGGAGTAAGTGTTAAACTTGAACATATGGGACAGTATAACCAATTTAGCGAACCATGTATCTTATACAATTTTATAGTTTTTCCACAAGGTCTTTTCCAAGAACTATCCTTAAAATTAAAATTAGCAAAATCCACTCCATAATCTAGCATTACAGGCATCTTTTCTTTATTATACAATTTAGAAATTGTGTTATCTATATGAATATCATAGTTTACACTTATAAAAGTTGTACTAAGCAATTGTTCTTTCTTCATTAAATTATTTAATAATAATTCATGGTACTTATTACTTGCTTTTGCTGGATTATTAATTGAATTTGCAGTTAATAATATTAAATATTGTCGCAAAAGATTAATTGACCCACTTCTATTATTATAAGTATCTGTTCCAAAATTTTTAAATGATTCTCTTCTTTGTTCTGCCATATCTAAGATACCAAGCACTTCTTCAAATGTTGGGAAATTAACCTTATCTATATCATCTAGTAAAACGTCAATATTAAACATTTCTTTAAAAAACACTCTAAGATTTGTATTCATTTTGCTATATGAATGCAAAGGAAGACTGTTCTTAAAATAATTAGAAAATAATTCATTTTGTATAGGTAAATTTTCTGCTGCAGAAGCTCCCGCTCCTAAAAAAATACACATTTCCATATGATTAAAACACCTTCTATTCTTTAATATACTTGTATTACGTACTTATATAAATTATTTCCCTATTTGGAAGCAATATTATGTTCTTGATAAGTAAAAAAGCCTTAATACAATTATATATTAAGACTTTTTTAATTTATTATGCTATTTATTTATTTTTTTAATATATTCTACTGCTTTTAATGTTCCCATTTTTGAGTGGTCAAATGTAAGTCCACCTTGGAAGTAAACATTATATGGAGGTCTTATTGGAGCGTCTGCACTAAGTTCTATTGATGAGCCTTGAATAAAAGCGCCTGCAGCCATTATTACTTCATCTTCATATCCTGGCATTGCCCATGGTTCTGGTTTTACATAAGAATCTACTGGGGCAGCAGCTTGAACTCCTTGACAAAAAGCTATAACTTCCTCTGCATTTTTAAGTCTTACAACTTGTATAATATCACTTCTTAAATCATTATACTTTGGAAGAACATCATATCCTAATCTTTCAAACATTCTAGCACAGTATATTGCACCCATTACAGCTTGAGATGTAACATATGGTGCCATGAAAAACCCTTGTAGCACATTTCTTGTAGTTCCAAATGTTAAACCACATTCTTTTCCTATACCTGGTGTAGTTAATCTGTAAGATATCATTTCAACTAAGTCTTTTCTACCTGCTATGTAGCCACCCGTTAAAGCAAGCCCTCCACCTGGATTTTTAATTAAAGAACCAGCCATAATATCAGCTCCTACCTCAGTAGGTTCTTTTGTATCTAGGAATTCACCATAACAGTTATCTACCATAACTATTAAGTCCTTATTAACTGATTTAACCACTTCTATAGCTTCTTTTATATCTTCTATTGATAAAGATTTTCTCCAAGAATATCCTTTAGATCTTTGTATCATTACTAGTTTAGTTTTTTCGTTTATTTTTTTCTTAACACCTTCTAAGTCAATATTACCATTTGGTAAGAAATCCACATCTTCATATGTAACACCAAATTCTTTAAGAGACCCTTTTTCCTCTCTTATACCTATTACACCTTGTAGCGTATCATAAGGCTTTTCTGTTATTGATAATATTTCATCTCCTGGTCTAACTATACCTTGGATGCATAAACTTAAGGCATGAGTTCCATTCACTATTATTGGTCTAACTAAAGCATCTTCTGCTCCAAATACATCTGCAAATATTTCTTCTATTTTTTCACGACCAATATCATTGTATCCATATCCTGTTGTCCAGTTAAAATGGTTATCACTTAAATGTGCTCTTTGCATAGCTCTTAATACTTTATATTGGTTAAATTCTCTTATTTGTTTTATCTTATCAAATTGATCTTTTATATCTTCCATTACTTCATTAGATAAGTCAAAAGTTTCATCATCTAATCCATAATATTCTTTTAGTAATTCACTTGTCTCTTTAAGCACTTAATCTCACCTATTTTCTTTTATTTGTCACTTTAAAAATTTTATCATAGTAAAAATTTAAGTTCAAGATTTAAAGGAAAATAATTAAAAAAGGTACTTATATTAACCTATAATTTTTGTAGGTTAGTATAAGTACCTTTTGTCTTTAGATTACTTCATATTATTTTGATTTGTGTTTTGTAAATTTATGCTTTTGCCTGGTACTATTGTAGAAACTGCATGTTTATAAATTAGATTTTGTTGTTTATTTTCACCTTCCACTAATACTATGTAACTATCAAATCCTTTTACATAACCTTTAACTTGAACACCATTCATCAAAAATATTGTTACAGGTACTCTTTCTTTCCTAGCATTATTTAAAAATAAATCTTGTAAATTTAAAGCAGTATTTTTCATTAATAATATCCTCCCGACTAAATTATATTAAACATACTCTCATATATCTACAAACAATTATATTATAATATTATACATTTTTAGATATATTTTCAATAAAGTTAATAATATCTTCTTTAAGTAATTCCATATTATCATACTTTTCCAAATCAAACCATTTACTATCTTTATATCTTTTAAACCAAGTTATTTGTCTTTTGGCATATCTTCTTGAATCTCTTTTAATTATTTCTATAGCTTCTTCTAAAGTATATTCACCTTCTAGATATTTAACGATTTCTTTGTAGCCTATTCCTTGCATAGAAATTAAGTTTTTATCATATCCCATATGTAGTAATTTTTTAACTTCTTCAACTAATCCTGCTTCCATCATAATATCTACTCTTTTGTTTATTCTCTCATAAAGTAATTCTCTATGACGATTTAATACAATTATTATTGGTAAGTAATCTTCATTGTATTTTAAATCATTGGAAAAGTCTTGCATTTTCTTCCCAGATAAACATACTTCTAAGGCTCTTATAACTCTTTTAGTGTTGTTTTTATGTATCCTAGAAGCAGCTTCACTATCTAATG
The DNA here is from genome assembly GCF_051148895.1 of Terrisporobacter vanillatitrophus. Taxonomy (GTDB): domain Bacteria; phylum Bacillota; class Clostridia; order Peptostreptococcales; family Peptostreptococcaceae; genus Terrisporobacter; species Terrisporobacter vanillatitrophus. Next base: position 2,029,613 of record NZ_CP154625.1, on the reverse strand, counting down.
ATTTTAATCTTTCATGCATATAATCTATGCCTTTTTCCTTAAGTTCATTTTCTAATTCTTCTCTTAACTTAGTATTACTATTGGATTTTGCAAAATCCATATTGTAAATTAATGCATTAAGGTATAAGCCTGTACCACCTGTAACTAGCACATTTTTACCTTTATTAGCTACTTCTCTTATATATTTATTTGCTCTATTTTGAAACTCTGAAACAGAAAAAGGAAAATCTGGTTTAACTTCATCTATCATATGATGTGTTACTCCATCCATTTCTTCTTTAGTAACTTTAGCACTTCCTATATCCATATATTCATATATTTGCATAGAGTCAGCAGATATAATTTCTGCATTTAGGTCCTTTGCTAACTCTATTGATAAAGCCGTTTTTCCAACGGCCGTAGGTCCTGTTAGAATGATAAGTGGTATTTTATTCATAACAATCCTTTCTTACATAATTCTTTTAAACATTTTTTCAATTTCTTTTTTTGATATTTCAACTATGGTAGGTCTACCGTGAGGACACGTAAATGGATTTTCACATAATTCCATTTGAGACAGAAGCTTTTTCATTTCCATAGTATGAATTTTATCATTTGCTTTTATAGCAGCTCTGCACGCCATTGAGGCAAACTTATCTCCTTTTAAGTCATAACTATTTTTCAAATCCTCTATATTATCAATAATTTGAAGAATAAATTTCTCACTTTCAGGGTTACCAAAAATAGTAGGTACGCCTCTTATCATAATGTGATTATTACCAAATAGCTCAATTTCAAAACCAAAATTTAAAAACAAGTCAAGGTTTGATTCTACTTTTAACATATCCACATTTGATATTTCTATTACTATGGGATCTAACAACATTTGCATATCTATTTTATGGCTTTTGAATTTTTTCATATACTCTTCATATAGTACTTTCTCGTGAGCTGCATGTTGATCTAATAAGTACATGGAATTATTTTTTTCAAGTACAATATAAGTGTTAAGTATACTTCCTACAACTTTAAAATCAGTAATTGAAAATCTATTTTCATTGTTTATAGTATTTTCTTCCTTAATTATTTCAACATCATTAATTTTATTATCTACATTACTCAAAGATTCTAGCTCGTCAAAAGTAAATGATTTACTAAGGTCAATATTGCCATGAATAAAGTATTCATTTTTTTTATTTTCTAAAGGTTGAAGCTTAATATTCTCTTGTAAATCTTGTTTTTTACTTGCTATATTAGAAGTTTCTTCTTTATTAGCATTATTTAAACTTTCCCTATGGTCTTTTTTATTATTTTCCTTGTTTAAAGCATCTTCAAGAGACATAAATGAATTACTAGCATCCAGGGCTTCTATTGGCGTAGTTTTATTTATTTTATTTGAAATTACAGTATTTAAACTTTCTTCTTTTTTTTCTAAATATGCTTCTTTATTTTCACTTACAATAGGTCTTCTGTCGTAGCTTTCATATTTACCAATTAAAGCAGTATTTAATAACTTTCTTTTTAATAAATCTCTAATTTCTATATATAAATCCTTATCATTTTCAAACTTAATTTCCATTTTTGTAGGGTGGATATTAACATCTATTTTTGAAGGATTTATATCAATATTTAAAAAACATACACCGTGTTTATTAATTGGTATAATACTTTTATATGCTTCATTTATGGCATCTAATATTATTTTACTTTTTACAAATCTATTATTTATGTAAATATGCTGCAAGTTTTTATTTGAGCGATAAATATTGTTATTTCCTATATATCCTGAAATGCTGCAACATTCACCCTTTTCATCAATTTCAATTAAATTTTCAACTATCTCTTTTCCATAGATACTTCTAATAACAGAAAGAAGCTTTCCATCTCCTGGAGTATTTAGCATTAACTTTCCATTATTTATATATTTAAATTGTATATGTGTATTTCCTATGGCTAGTTTATTAATTAAATCACTTATATTTATAGTTTCTGCATGTGTGGATTTTAAGAACTTCTGTCTAGCAGGAGTGTTAAAGAATAAGTCTTTTATAATAATTGTAGTTCCATTCTTTGTCCCCACAGGCTCTTTTAAAATTTCTTTTCCACCTTCTAAAATAACTTTTGTTCCAATAGGTTCTTCCTTGGTTTTTGTAATCATTTCCAAACGAGATACAGAAGCTATGGAAGCTAAAGCTTCACCTCTAAAACCTAAAGAATATAAGTCGTATAAGTCATCTATTTCTTTTATTTTACTAGTAGCGTGTCTTAAAAAGGATTTGTCTACTTCACTGGATAAAATTCCGCTACCATTATCTGTTATTCTTATTTGTTTTTTTCCTCCATCAATTATGTCTATAACTATTTGTGTAGAATTAGCATCTATGGAGTTTTCAATTAATTCTTTAGTTACAGAAGAAGGTCTTTCGACTACTTCTCCTGCTGCTATTTTATTTATGGTTATATCATCTAGTATATTTATTTTCTTTGACATAATATCCCTCCAAAGAATGAGTTTTTATGGGCTCTCACTGTGTAGGCGCTATTTTTTTGCTTTCTTTTGAAGATTGAAAAGTGCGTTCATTGCATCTAGTGGTGTCATACTTAATATGTCTAGATTTTTTATTTCTTCTAATATATCATCATCTTTAACTATATCAAAAGATATTTGATCCACACTTACAGCTACTTCTTTATTTGCTACATTATCCAAGTTTTCTCTTTGTAGTCTTTCATATTCATCATTTAATTTTTCATAATCTTTTTTTAACTTTTTATAAGTCTTATTTAAGCTTTCTTTTTCTAATTTCAAATGCTCATTTTCATTTTTTAAATTGCTATCTTCAAGCCTTTTTAGTTCTAATTCTAAGTTTAGTGCGGAATTTTTGCCGTCCGAACGTTTGTTCTTTGTGTCTAAATTGGCATCTTCATTATTAGCTCCTCCATTTATGGCGTAGCCGTTATATATATGATTTTTTTCTAAATCCTTTAAAATTTCTGATGATCTATTAATAACTTCATCTGGAAGCTTAGCAAGTTTAGCAACATAAATACCATAACTTTTATCTGCTGCTTGATCTATGATTTTTCTAAGGAAAATTATATTTTCTCCGTCATCTTTAACAGCAATAGAGTAGTTTTTAACTTCATCAAATTCATTTTCTAGCTCAGTTAATTCGTGATAATGAGTTGCAAATAAAGTCTTACATTTAATATATTTTTCTATATATTCAACTATGGACCAAGCTAAACTTATACCATCATAAGTTGATGTACCCCTACCTATTTCGTCTAGTATAACTAAACTTTTGTCTGTGGCATTTTTTAATATATGAGAAACTTCGCTCATTTCAACCATAAATGTTGATTGACCTTGTGATAAGTCATCACTTGCACCTACTCTAGTAAATATTCTATCGCAAATTGGAATATTAGCGTAATCTGCTGGTACAAATGACCCCATATGTGCCATTAAACAAATTATGGCTGTTTGCCTCATATATGTAGATTTACCAGCCATGTTAGGTCCTGTAATTATATTTATAATATTTTCATTACTATTTAAATAAGTATCATTTGGAACAAAGTTTTCTTCTCCCACTATGTTTTCAATAACTGGGTGACGCCCATTTTTTATATCCAGTTTACTATCATTATTAATATTTGGCTTAACATAGTTATTAATATGAGCTACTGTAGCAAATGAAGTAAATACATCTATATTACCTATGATTTTAGCAACATTTTGAATTCTATCAATGTTATTATAAATAGTTTGTCTAATTTTTACAAAAATCTCATATTCTAATGCTTTTATTTTTTCCTCAGCATGTAGAATTTTATCTTCTATTTCTTTTAATTCTTCTGTTATAAATCTTTCTGCATTACTTAGAGTTTGTTTTCTTATATACCTGCCTTCCAAATCTAAGTTTGCCAAGTTTACTTTAGTTATTTCTATATAGTAACCAAAAACTTTATTAAATCCTATTTTAAGAGACTTAACTCCTGTTTTTTCTCTTTCACGATTTTCTATATCTTTTATCATGAAAGCTCCATTTTTTGAAATATCCCTAAGTTCTCTTAACTCTTCATTATAAGATGATTTTATTATATTTCCATCTTTAATTGTAATACTAGGCTCTTCCATAATAGCTTCATTTATTAGCTCATAAATGTCTTTTAAGTCTTGCATATTGTCTATGTATTTTTTTATAGTATCTCCATCACAAGAGTTTATTCTATCTCTTAAAAGCGGCAGCTTTTCTATGGAATTTTTTAAGTTAATCATTTCTTTTGGAGTTACTTTTTCAAAGGCAATTTTTCCACAAATTCTTTCTATGTCGTAGACATTTTTTAAGATGTCTATTAAATCTTCTCTCAATGAAAAATCTTCTTTTATTTCTTCAATAACATCTAGTCTTTCATCTATTTTGTTTTTATTAACTAAAGGTTCTTCCACGTATTTTCTAAGAAGTCTACCACCCATGGCAGTTGATGTTTTATCTAATACATGTAGTAGCGATCCTTTTTTCTTAGAGCCTCTAATTGTTTGAGTTAACTCAAGATTTATTCTAGTAAACATATCAAGAACCATGTATTCCATAGGATTATATATGTTTATTACATTTATATTTGATGTTATTTGTTTTTGAGTATTATAAATATAATTAAGAAGTATGCATAAACTAGTTTTTATTAAATTGTCATTATCAAATCTTAAAGTTCTTAAATAGTCTTCACTGAAATATTTACTTAATATATTTGTATTTAAATATTCTTCATCAAAATTTTCATTTATATAAATATTACCCATTGTGGCTATATTTTTTAAATTATTATTGAAGCTTAAATCATTTAATATTATTTCTGAAGGGCTAACTTTGGCTATTTCTTCAATAACTTTATCTTTCGCTATACAAGTTGCATTTGTTTCTCCCGTACTTATATCAACATAAGAAAGTCCTATTTTGTCATTTACTTTATATAAAGACATAAGATAGTTATTCTTCTTATTTTCAAGTAAACTTCCTTCTAAAACAGTACCTGGTGTAACAACTTGAATTACTTCTCTTTTTACTATACCTTTTACACTTTGAGGATCTTCCATTTGCTCCCCAATGGCAACTTTATATCCTGCTTCTACTAATTTTGATATATATGAAGCGGCAGCATGAAAGGGAATACCACACATAGGCGCTCTTTCTTCTAAACCGCAAGATTTTCCTGTTAATGCTATTTCTAGCACTTTTGATGCAACTATAGCATCTTCAAAGAACATTTCGTAAAAATCACCTAATCTGAAAAATAGAATACAATCAGGATATTTATCCTTACATTCAAAGTATTGTTTCATCATAGGAGTAAGTTTATTTCTGTCAATCTCCATATTTCTACCTCCTTATCTTTAGTTATTATATCATATAACACAATTTATATGTTATCTATAAAAATGTAGAAATTATTATGATTTTTTAAAAGAACAAGAAATGACTTATGAATATATTGGTAAAAAAATAAATAGCTATTTATTTTTATAAATAGCTATTTGAATATGAATGTTATTATATTGTAATATCATTTGATATATAATGTAGTGAAGTTAATATTAGACCTTATTTGTCACTCTTTAATATTCTATTAAGAGATACACCAGCTGCTCCTATTATTATAGCAAAAACTGTTCCCATAAATATCCAAGCTATGGTAGTCATACTATCCACTCCTTTTTATTTTATTGTATTGCATGGTGGATTAATATTTCCCATATTAACAGAATTTTAACGGATTTTACAATAAATTAATATTTTAATATACTTTTAATATTTTATACAATAAAGTTTCCATTATGGTCAAATTTAATTTCAAAATAACTTCCTTGAATCTCAGCCATTTTATTTGCACTGATGCTTTCATAGGCTTTTTTACTCATATAAACTTCATTCAAATTTTTAGTATTTTCTATTATAACTAACTTAATATCTTCATAATTTAAAATACCGCAGGTTTTAGCGCAAGCTTTAAATACATATTTATCATTTTCCATAACCATAGGAAGCTTAATACTATTTGGTTCTGTAGATGTTATGGCATTTAAATATGTACTTTCAAATTCAATATTATTGTAAAACTTTTTACTTATAAAATCTGCTAAACCCATTCCATTGGCATTTCCATTTGAACTACTATTTAAATTCAATACACCTATTTTTGTTATATTTGGGCCTCCTGATGCAGCTTTAGTATGATATCTTCCTATAATATTTGTATCCATGCCAGTACCACTTATGTTTTTACCAATTTCTTTTACTATTAACACATCTATATTATCTAAATACAATTTTCCCATTAATTCTTTTGATTTTTTTAATAATAATGGTTCTTTTATAAGAATTTCATCCTTATTTAATATATTTATATGAGCTACATGATCATAGGCATTTTCCACTGTGCCAACTCCAAATAATATATTTAGCTTAGATAGTGATACTTTAGCTGACTCTAAAATATTTTCAGCCATTTTTTCAAATCTTAAGTAATGAGTAATATCTGCACCTTTTCTTTTTCCCAGTCCTATGGCAAGCATTTTAACAAGACCACTTTCATATTCACCTCTAAAAGAAGTATGTGCCTTTATTCTGTTCACAAGTATTATTCCATGAGCATTAAAGGCATTTTTATCAATATAAACAGGTAAGCCTTTGACTGTTCTTCCTATTTCAACTACTTCCATGGAAGACTTTATTTCACATCCCATATTTTCCTGTGTAATTCCAAGTTTTTCAAGAATATACTTTTGACCTTTTGCATCGCCTCCACCATGGCTACCCATTGCTGGAACAATAAATGGAATACCCCCTTCATTTTTTACAAAATCAACTATGGTTTTCATTATGATTTTATAATGACTAATTCCCCTACTTCCACCTGTTATAGCTACAGTTTTTCCCTTTTTAATTTTATTTTTAAAGTTTCCTTCATTTAATAATTTTTTTATTTCTTCTTCCACATTATCTATACTTGTTTTATCAAATATTTGTTTTACTTTTGTAACTTGAGGAAGTTTTATTTCTTCTAATATATTATTAATTTTATCCATCAAATCCCCCCATTAACTTAGTATTATTATTTTAGTATAGCATAAATTTTTTTATATCTTTAACTCTATAATGTTATTATAATATAATAATAATAAGTTTAAGTTTTAGGAGGCTTTATTTTGAAAGACATAATTGACAAATTTAATAACTATAAACCCTATATAAATGGTTATGAAAATATGAAGCGTGCTTCTGTATTAATACCTTTAGTAAAAGAAAACGGAAAATATTCTATTTTGTTTGAGTTAAGATCGAAGAAAATGAGGCGTCAGCCTGGGGAAATTTCCTTTCCTGGAGGAAGAATTGAAGAAAATGAAACTCCAAAAGAAGCTTGTATAAGAGAAGCTTGCGAGGAAATAGGAACTAATGAAGATAATATTAATATTATATCTCCCTTAGATATTTATGTATCACATGCAAATTTAATCATCCACCCTTATTTAGGTGAAATTAAAGACATAAAAAATTTAAATATTAATAAGGATGAAGTAGACCATATATTTTTAGTTCCCCTTGATTATTTAATAGAGTACGATGCAAATATTTATACAAATGATGTAAAAATAGTTCCAAATGAAAATTTTCCTTATGAAAAAATACCAAATAAAGAAAAATATGAATTTGCCATAGGTGAATATCCTGTTTGGTTTTATGAATATAAGAATTATGTTATTTGGGGTATAACAGCTAGGATTTTAGAAAACTTTTTGAACTTTATAAAAAACAAATAAGGCCTCATAAATATTATGGGCCTTATTTTATATTAAGCTTCCTCACCAACTAGTGAGAACGTTGTAGCTGCACTTATTTTTATGTTCATTAATTTTCCAACTAAGTTTTCTTCTGGATTTTTAACTGTGAAGTTTACTAGTTTATTTTGTCTAGTTCTTCCTGTAAATTTACTATCATCAGTTTTACTTTTTCCTTCTATTAAAACTTCAACAGTTTTACCTACATATTCTTTGTTAAGATCTGCTAGTATTTCATTTACTTTAGCTAAAACTTTATTAAATCTTTCATGTTTTACGTCTTCTGGAATTTGATCTTCCATTTTAGCTGCTGGAGTACCTTCTCTTTTAGAGTATATAAATGTAAATGCATTGTCGTATTTAACCTTTTCAACCACATCTATAGTATCTAATAAATCTTCTTCAGTTTCTCCTGGGAATCCTATCATTAAGTCAGTAGAAAAAGTAATTCCTGGTATTTCACTTTTAGCTTTTTCTATTATTCTTAAATAGTCTTCTTTAGTGTAGTGTCTGTTCATCTTCTTAAGAAGACTTGTACTACCACATTGTACTGGTAAGTGTAAGAATTCACATACTTTGTCACAATCTCTCATGGCATATATAACTTCATCAGATATGTCCTTTGGATGAGAAGTCATAAATCTTATTCTTTCTAATCCTTCTATTTCATTTGTCATTCTAAGTAACTGAGCAAATGTTATAGGCTCTTCTAAAGTTTTTCCATAAGAGTCAACATTTTGACCAAGTAGCGTTATTTCTTTAGTACCATTTGCTGCCAATTCTTTTATTTCATTTATTATATCTTCTGGAGTTCTAGATCTTTCTCTTCCTCTAGTATATGGAACTATACAGTAAGTACAGAAGTTATTACATCCATACATTATGTTTACGAAGGCTTTAAGCTCAAATTTTCTACTACTTCTAAGTCCTTCTACTACTTCTCCATCCACATCCCAAACATCTACAAGTGTAGTATGACTATCCATAGTTTCAGTTAATAATTCTGGGAACTTATATAAGTTATGTGTACCAAAAACTAAATCCACATGCTTGTATTTAGTTTTTATTTCTTTTACAACATGAGGTTGTTGCATCATACATCCACATACAGCAATTTTTAAATCAGGATTTTTTCTTTTAGCTAATTTTAAGTGACCTAAGTTACCATAAACTTTAAGTTCAGCATTTTCTCTTACTGCACAAGTGTTGTATATTATTAAATCACAATCAGTAGTCATCAAAGTAGCTTCGTAGCCCATAGCCTCTAGCATTCCTGCTAAATTTTCTGAGTCGTGTTCATTCATTTGACATCCAAAAGTTTGGATCATATATTTAGGTTTTCTTTTATTTATAGCAAAATATCTATTATTTTTTTCTCCTATTGCTTCAATAAATCTATTTTGCTCTTCTATCTTTTCCACAGGAACTTGAACTTGTTTTCTTTCTCCCATTTGTCTTCCTCCTTAGTAAATAATGCAAATTTAATTATATCATAATTTTTCTTAAAAATACTAGTAAAAAGCACCAGGATGTATATCCTAGTGCCTTAATATTATTTTTTTCCATTTTACTATATTTTAATCATTATGTAAATTTATTCTAAAATTAGTATACTTGTTTTGTTAAACTATTTTTTTAGTTTTCTATAATTTTTATTTCCAGTTCTCTACATACAATTTCACATACTTTTTGTGTTGCCATAGCTACTATAGTAGTACATTTACTTTTATGTCCATTGTTGTCTCTATCTAGTCCTTCTGTTATTTTCCCACAACATTGGTATCCTGCAAACTCAACAAAAGCATCGCTAAATTCATTTGTTAAATCAAAACATTTATTTATTTTAGGATCATTAGGTTCTCTCCTTCCAAAGAAATACCCAAGACACATTGTACCCCCAGCCAGTGCTCCACAAATACAATATGCTCTTCCAAGACCCCAAGGAAATCCAGATGACATGGCAATTACATCATCAGATAAATCTAGTTGAAAATTTTTTCTAATTGCATAAATAACAGATTCTGAACATGCAAACCCATTATTAAATATATATTTTGCATCCTCAACAGTTTTTTTTATGTTGATACTTTCTACCATTTTATCCCCCTTTTAAAGCATAGTTTTTTTCTATCTACTTAAATTATACATAAAGGATTTAAATTTACAAATAATAAATTATTATATTGTGGAAGAAGGGAGAAAATATGATAGTTGTATTTATTAGAAGTATAATACTATATGTTGCTGTTTTAATTTCACTGAGAATTATGGGCAAAGGTGAAATAGCTGAAATGAATTGTTTTGATTTGGTTATAACTTTATTAATAGCAGAAGTAGCTTCGACTCCCATGGAAAATAACGATATTCCCATGCTTCATGGAATAGCTGCTCTAACAGGTTTAGTCTTTATGCAAACATTAATTTCTATTTTAGGCCTTAAATCAAAACTTATAGGAAGAATAGTATCAGGAAAACCGTCTATTCTAATTAATAAAGGCAAAATAGATTATAAAGCACTAAAAAAAGAAAAAATAACAATTAATGAACTTTTAGAACAACTTCGAGTACAAGGATTTTTTAATGTTAAATATGTTCAGTATGCCATATTAGAAACTGATGGCAACTTAAGTGTTGTTCCAGCAACAACATATAGCTCTACTCCAAGTGTAGAGTATAATCATCTTCCCATATCATTAATACATGATGGCAAAACACTTAAAAATAATTTGAAACTAATCAATAAAGATGAAAAATGGTTGTCAAACATACTTAATTCTCATAACATAAATGATGTTAAGGATGTTCTTATTTGTGTATTAGATGAATATGACAAAATATTTATTCAAAAAAAATATGAGTGAGGTTTATTTTATGAAATCATCTTATTTTGTAATTGCATGGACTATATTATTTATTATACTAGGACTATATAATCATGAAAAAATCAATGAGTTTTCATACAATTATATAAATGAAATTAATGTTATAGAAGAAAAGGTAAAAGAAGATAAATGGGAACAAGCTTCTTATATTTTGAAAGACACTATGATGGATTTGGAAAAAGAAAAAGATATATGGTATAAATTACTAAATCATGCTTACTTCAATGAAATATTTGCATCACTGAAGATTCTTAATCAAAGTATATCATTAGAAGAAAAAATGACAAGTCTTAAGGAAATCGAAAAGGTAAAAACGGTTCTAGATAATCTAATGGAAGATGAATGCTGTAATCTAAATAGGATTTTTTAAAAAACAAAATTTATATAAAACACTACCTATAAAAATAGTGAATTTCTTTATAGATAGTGTTTTACAACTTTGTAATTAATAATGTATTTATATTATATCCTACTAGGAATATTATTATATTTCTATCGTGCTATTATCTATAAATTTGCATTTATAATTAATTTTTCTTAAATCATTCATTAATTTAAAAAGAGACTGATCTTTCATTTTAGCTTCTATCATTATATCAAAATCTCTATTTACTCTTTCTTTTGCTAAATCTAAAAAACTAGCAAAATCATTAACATCTATATAGTCTGCATGTTTTCTGTCTAATTCCCCCTCCTTTGGACTGGAAAAATGAATTTTAGGTGGTAAATTTTCCTTATCCCATGTGGAGAATATGTGAGGAAGCAAATCTCCCATATTTTCTTCATTATTTTTACAATTATGATGATGTATATCTACTACCATAGGCACTTCTATTTCCTTACAAATTCTAAGCACGTCTGTAGCTGTAAATACTTTATCATCATTTTCCAAAATTAATCTTTCTCTTATTCTTTTTGGAAAAGTTTTATAATTTGAAATAAATCTAAGTATACTATCTTCTTTTCCTCCAGTTGAACTTCCTATATGAATTACTAATTTCCCCTCCTTATAATCCATAAGGTCATATAAATCTATTCCATGATCAAGATTTCTTATAGTATCTTCTACTACTTTTTCTTTAACACTATTTATAACATTAAATTGATCTGGATGAAAATTCACTCTCATATTAGATGATTTAATTATTTTTCCTATTCTTCTCAATTCTTTACTAAAATACTTTTCATAGTTCCAACTTACTTCAGGGTGAGTTGATAAAGGTATTAGTTTTGAAGTTAGTCGATAAAAATGTATATTATTTTCAATATTATATTTAAGTATAGTTTCCAAATCATCCATATTAGAAAATGTTACTGTCTTTAGCTTTTTTAGCTTCTCTTCTTCACTTTTTAATTTATTGTAGTTTGCAAAAGTCACTGTACTTGATGAAGTAACATTTTTTAAATTTAATGCAATTGCCACATAACCTAATCTGACTCTCATAATTAGCTCCTTAAAAACTTATTTCCTTTTATTTTTTTCAGTATAGTAGATAGTATTCAAATTTTTCTTTAATAATTTTTCTATTAGGAGTATAATATTTTATAAAAATTGAATGAATATTATTATTATGATACAATTTTATTTAAAGTTAAAATAATAAAATTTATAGTTATTAAAATAGGAGTGAAATATATGGAACTGGAAAAAGATTATATTTTAAGAATGGTAAAGGATTTAGTTAAATCTATTGCTCATATTGTACTTAGTAAAAGTGAGATAGAATATGAACTTCCAGAGAATAAGGAATATTCTAGAGTTGATTATTTATATGTTAAGTTATTGGAGCTTGTAAATAATGGTCAAATAAATGATGCTGAAGATTTGTTATTTGATGAAATAAATACTTCTGATATGAAACAATTTGAAATGGCAATGTCATTTTATTTGTATTTAAATGATTTTGGCGATAATTATTTAGAATCAAATGATTATTCTAGAGATGAAATTTCTGAAGGTATAAAATCTATTTGCAAAGAATTTGGTGTGTCATCTATGGTGGAATTTTTATTCTAAGTTATAGAACTAACCACATATAGTTTTCTTTATAAAAAAGTTGGAGATAAAGTATTAATTATCTCCAACTTTTTATATGTTAATAATAAAGTAACGTTTTAAATTTGCCACATATAGCTTTCTAACTTTACTTATTACTTTCTATTAAAGATTTCATAGTTTCTTTATTCATAGCTCCTGGTACGTATTCTCTTACATAACCTTCTTTATCTATAATAAGTGTTGAGGGAAATGCTTGTATACTGTAACCATATATTAAATCTGCATTATTATCAAATACTACAGGAAATGTATATCCATTATCTTTTAAGAAATCTGATATATATTTCTCATCACCTTCTTTTCCTAAATTAGGTGTTGATACTCCTAATATAATTACATCATCATTATTTTTGTTGTAATCATTATATAATTCTTCTATATAGGGCATTTCTTCTCTACAAGGAGGACACCAAGTTGCCCAAATATTTAAAAATACTGTTTTTCCTTTGTAATCACTTAATTTGTGCTCTTTTCCATATTGATCATATAAGGTAAAATCTAAGGCCTTCACCTTATTATTTTCTGTTTTATTTTCTACTTGAGCTTTATAGTTATCTTTTGTATTTTCATTTATCTTGTTAATTCCATTAAATGACATAATCAGCCCTGATATTATTAGCAATATACCACCAAGCTTTTTTAGAGTGCCTAAATGTTTTTTCATATTATTAAATTTTTTAAATAATTTTTTATAAAACATTGCTAATATAATAAATGGTAATATAAAACCAATAGAATAAACTAATACTAATACATCACCCATTAATATGTTTTGTGTACCACTGGCCATTATTAACACAGATGTTAACATAGGTCCAATACATGGTGTCCAACCAAAACTAAATGTTAATCCAAGCATAAATGAACTTAAAATATTCATATCTTTGCTGTGCATTTCAAATCTTTTTTCTCTTTGTAAGAAAGGTATATTAATATATCCCATATAAAATACGCCCATTATTATTATAAGTATACCACCAATTAACATTAATAGTTCTTTGTTTCCTGCAAAGGATTGACTGAATGTTCCTATTGCCATACTTAAAATAAAGAATGTGGTACAAATACCTAAGGTGAAAAATAAAGTGTTTTTAAATAATGTACTATTTTTAAATGTTTTGTCTTTCATTATGTCTGTACTACTATTTGATAACATACTTAAATATATGGGTATTATGGGCAATACACAGGGTGAAAAGAAGGATAATAATCCTTCAAAAAATACTAAAACCAAATTAATTTTTTCCATTAATCCCTCCAAAATAAAATTGCTTTTTATTACTTACTTCCTATAATGCAAACTAATTTTTCAGATGCATCTATTTCTTTTATACTATTAAAGTTTGAATTATTCAAATCACTTATAATACTTTCTTTTTTAACAAAATGATGATGGGCTCCTTCCTTCCAGTCACAAATTAAGATTTTACCATTGTCTTTTAAAATTCTATTTGCGTCTTTTAGTAGCTTTTCTCCATTTTCTAATTCATGATGTAGAGTTATCATAAATACAAAATCTGCCACCTTATCTTCTAATGGAATTTTATTTTCTTCCATTAAATCAGCTTTAAGTCTAGAATTCATATTTTCAACTCTATTTTCTTTAATCCATTCAATCATTTCTTTTGATATGTCATATGCAAAACATGTAGAGTCAGGTATTAAATTTAAGAACTCTTGTGAAAATATACCCGTTCCAGCTCCCACATCTACCAACACACTATTAGATGGCAAATTTAGCTCCTTTATTAATTTATGTAAATCTACCATTTGTAATCTTTGTGGATTATTTAATTTTTCAAGCTTTTTAACATCAAATTTATGTATACTCATTTTTTCTCCTTTGTAAGTTAATATTTTTATTATTTATTATATACCCAAAAGAGTGCAGATAACATCTACACTCTTTGAATATTTTATTCTTTTTATAAAATTATTTTAGTTTCCCTTTGTAATTACTCATTCCGCCTAAGTCATATACCTTATTAAATCCGTTTCTAGCAAGAATATTTGCTGCACTAGAACTTCTTCCTCCTGATGCACAATAGACTACCACTTCATCATCTTTATATAAATCTAAGGTATTTATTTTTGAGCTAATTTCTTGAACTGGTATATTTTTAGCTTTTGGTATATGACCACTTCTAAATTCGCCTACACTTCTCACATCTAAAATTAATAATTTTTTATTATTTTTTATCATATTTTTTAATTCTTCGTCATTAATTCTTTTAACATTTTTATTTCCAAATAGTGCTGATAAAAAACCCATTATTTTTCCTCCTAGTTATTATTATATAAATAAGTTTAGTCCAGAGTCTTCTGTAGCGCCTAAATATGCAGCAACTCCTGCCACTTCAACACCATCTATAAATTCTTCATGTTTTATTCCCATTAAATCCATACTCATAGAACATGCAACTACTTTAACACCCATATTTATTGCATTTGCTATTAGTGTATCTATATCATCCACGTTGTGTTTTTTCATTATTTGTTCTATCATTTTTGGTCCCATACCACCCATGTTCATTTTAGATAAAGGTAGTTTACCTGTATGAGATGGTAGCATTACATCAAACATTTTTTCCATAGTATCTTTGCTAACCTTTGGTCTATTTTTCTTTTTAAGTATGTTTAGACCCCAGAATGTAAAGAACATTGTTACTTCTTTACCCATAGATGCTGCACCTGTTGCTATTATAAAGGATGCTATTGCTTTATCTAAATCTCCACTAAAAACAACTAAAGTTGCTCCATTTTTATCTGTTGTAGTTACGCTAGCTCCTGTGCTAGTTGCTAATTCATTTCTTCCTTTTCTTATAAGAGCAACAAAAGCTTTTTTAGGCTTATCAAATTCAGCTTTTAATAAAGTGTTTCCTGTTTTTTCACACCAAGCACTTATATCTTTGCTAAATCCTGGATCACTTGCTTTTACTTCTAGAACTTGTCCATCTTCCATTTTATTTATTTCTTCAAATACTCTTCTTATTGGTCCTGGGCATTGTAATCCACAAGCATCTAAACTAACATGAGCATTTATTTCTGCTATATCTATATCTTCTAATTTCATAGTAGTTTCTCCACCTTTTATTTCTAATTTAGCATTGTTGTTTTTGTTTTGCTTAGCTATGCTTTCTTCAGCTCTTTTTACAAATTGATAAGTTTTTACACCACCATCTATATTTGTACACTTAAGTCCATATTGTGAAAGTAGCCTACAAGCCACGTATCCTCTTAATCCAACTTGGCAAGTAGCGTATAATTTCTTGTCTTTTGGTATTTCATTTAATCTATCTCTTAGTTGTCCAAGAGGTATATGAATACTTCCTGGTATAGAACCTGTAACTAGTTCAAACTCTTCTCTTACATCTATTATTACTCCACCATTTTTAACAATATCATCAACTTCATGCCACTGCACAGTGTCTAACATGTCTTCTATTATGTTAGATGCACAATATCCTAACATATTAACTGGGTCTTTTGCTGAGTTGTATGGCGGTGCATAACAAGGCTCCACATCTTGTAAATCAAATACTGTAAGACCTGCTTTTATAGCTGTAGCCATTACATCTATTCTTTTTTCAACTCCATCCATTCCCACACCTTGTGCTCCAAATATCTTTCCAGTCTTTGGATCAAATGTCATCTTCATAGCTATAGGGAATGCTCCTGGATAATATCCAGCATGAGAACCTGGATGTATATGAACTACTTTATAATTTATTCCTAATCTTTTTAAAGTCTTTTCATTATTTCCTGTTGTAGCTACTGTGTAATCAAATATCTTCGCCACAGAAGAACCTAATGTGCCTTTGTATTTTTCTTTTCTTCCACAGATATTGTTTGCTACTATTCTTCCTTGTCTATTTGCTGGCCATGCTAAAGGTATCATAGCTGGCTTTTTATTTACAAAATCCATAATCTCAACAGCGTCGCCTAATGCATATATGTCTTTGTCAGAAGTTTTCATATAGGCATCTACTACTATTGCTCCTCTTTCATTTAACTTAAGACCTGCTTCTTTAGCTATAGTAGTTTCTGGCTTAACACCTATAGATAAGATTATCATGTCAGTGTCAATTTCTTTTCCACTATTTAGTATTACTTTTTTACCATTGTTAGCAAAAGAATTAACTCCATCTTTTAAAACTAATTCCACGTTTTTGTCTATTAAATGGTCGTGTATTATACTTACCATTTCCATATCTAGCGGTGCCATTACTTGGTCACCAGCTTCTACTAATGTAAGTTTTATTCCTCTATCATGAAGGTTTTCAGCCATTTCAAGTCCTATAAAACCTCCACCTATTACTACTGCATGTTTTGGTTTATTATTATCAACGTAGGCTTTTACCTTATCTGTGTCTGGTATATTTCTAAGTGTAAATAAATTATCACATTCTTTTATGCCTGGTATTGGAGGCATTAATGGATTAGCACCTGGAGATAAAACTAAAGTATCATAAGTTTCTTCATAACTTTCACCTGTTTTATGATTTTTAACAGTTACTTTTTTATTTTCTTTGTCAATTTTAACTACTTCACTTAAATTTCTTATATCTAAGTTAAACTTTGAACTCATAACTTCAACAGTTTGAACTATTAATTTTTCTCTTTCGTTTATAGTTCCTCCTATATAATATGGAAGACCACAGTTTGCAAAAGATATATATTCACCTTTTTCAAACATTATTATCTGTGCATTTTCATCTAGTCTTCTAAGTCTAGCTGCTGTTGATGCCCCACCTGCAACTCCACCTACAATAATTATTTTTTTAGACATAATTTCTCTCCTGTTCTAAATGTATATTTATAAAAATTTTAATATTAATATTATTTGCTAATTATCACCTTTCTATTGTGATAAGGAATGGTTATTTTTTTAACATATTTTTATTATATCTATTTGCAAGAAATTATCAGTGACATTATCACATTAAATTAATTTTTATTATTTTTTACATAAAAAAAGACCTTGTGCAAGGTCTTTTTAATATAAGTCAGTTATTTTTTAAGTATTTTTTTAGTGATTTTATAGACAATATCATAATATATATTAAAATAAATTTTATTACATAATCAATAATACTTATAAATGCACCAAAATATATTAATAGAGTGCTTATTATATTACTTTCCATAAAATAATATCCCTTCTATGAATTTACGATTTATAAGACGTATATGCTTTATCTTTACCTACATTAGACTACTTTTCACTTTTTTCTTTAAACCCATAAAATACCCCCTAATTTATAAATAAGAATTAACATCTAATATTCTACATATATCACAAGAGTTCCTTTTTATTTTCCATATTTATACTTTTATTTATTTCGTTATTTCCACAGCCAAACGTCTCCATTAGCACTGGTAAAAAATACCACAAAAGTATCCGCTTTTAGCTGGATACCTTCATGGTATTATTTAGTTAATAATATTTTTGTCATATAATATTTTCATTTATTTTTATAGTGCTCCACCTTCTTTTAATAAGTTTTTTAATTGTTGTCTACAAATGCCGTGTTTTATTCTTAAGATATCAATATTTTTTCCGTTGTATTCTTTAATTATTTCTCTATTTCGCTTTCCCAAAATAACCTTTTTGTGAACGGGTATATAGATATTTGTACCTCCATACATTTTACAAATTTCTAAAAAATTATTTATACCTACAATATCTACCATTGTGTGTAAATCATAAGGTATATCATCTTTTACAACCTCCATAACTATCTCCTCTCTTTTAAATTATTTGTGCCTTTACTGCATCAATTAGAGCTACCTGAACTTTTTCTTTTTGTTTTAATGCTTTCATAACATCTTCGTCTATACTTCCTTTTGTAATAATGTGATGAATAATTATATTTTCTCTTTGGCCTTGTCTTAAAAGCCTGGCATTTGTTTGTTGATATAAGTTTAGAGAAAACCACACCAAAGTGGAGCCTCCATGTTGCAAATTTAGTCCATGGCCTGCACTTGCTGGGTGAATTATTCCTATTTTAATTTTTCCATTGTTCCAATCCTCAATATCCTTAGATGATTTTATTTCTCTCACTAAAAATCTATCTTTTATTCTATCTAAATCATGCCTAAACCAATAAGCAATAAGAAGGGGCTTGTCATTTGCTCCTTCTATTAAATCTTCTAAAGCATCTAGTTTTCTGTTGTGAATGATATTTACCTCATTATCTTCATCATCAACTAATGTATATCTTGCCACCTGATAATTTACCCATGATGGAGCCCATTTACAAATAGAAACTATGTCTCTCATTATTGCTCTATCTACTTTTTCATTTTTAAATTTACGAATGCTTCTTATTTCTTTTATCATTGTTAGCAAAACTTGATACTGAGTGTCAAGTTTCGTGCGCTCGAGCATTAGAAGGATGTTTGCCAGTGGATGTAAGAAGAAAAATTGAAGGTATGATTTAATATAATGCAAATTTGCAAGTAGGATCAGATGCCCCTACTTTTTTTGTTGTAAAAATAGTCTATCAAATCAACATCATATTAAAACATAGCCTTTTTTAAATATGTTATATATAATTAAGCGATTTAACTTAATCATATATAACATTAAATTTTAATTATGTAATTTAGATTACAATTATATATTTTTATCAAAAATCTACATTTTAAGTACAATATATGACAATACTAGTTATAAATAATCATATATTAAGGAGCACATTAATAATGAAAAAAAAAATAATTTGTCTTTTTATAACGATTGTAATGGTACTTCCTACTTTTACTCAAGTATCATATTCCTTAAGTCCTTTTTATCAAAGTTCCAACTTATCTGATATAAAAGGTAAAGATAATATAGTAAAAAATTTAATAGAAATACAAAGGATACGAAGTAATATTGGTGCGATAAAGATTAATTCTAATTCTTCAAATAATGATTTAACTGAGACTTCTAAGTTCCTCGATTTTTATATATCAGAATTAAATAGAGTTAGAAACAACTTTGAAATACATATAAAGACATATAAAGATTCTGAGGCTGATGTATTTATTTCAGATGCATCAATATATATTATCCAGTGCTATATTTTAGGATTAAGAGAAACTAAATTTTTAATTAATAATTTAAAGGAAGGTAAAATATCTGACATAAGTATTTTTTATTCTCAACAAAATTCAATAATGTATTATTATTTTATGGGAGGAGATCTTCAACTTACATGCTTTGAGTCTTTTTTAATAAATAAGTAGTTCTAAATTTACTTTTAATATAAAATTATTATATATTTAAATTTAATATTATTTTAATTAACAAAAACCCCGTAATAAGAAATTATAAATTTTCATATTACAGGGTTTTACTATCTTAAATTAGTTTTTTAATTTATTAATTAATTCTAGAATTTTAATGTTTAATTAGCATTTCTATTAGTTAAATATATCATGTATAAAATTATATAAATTTAAAGTGATATAAACTAAAAGAAATAAAATTGCAATAAAAGATATTATATACTGATTTTCTTTGCTTATTTTAGAAAAAAACTTGTCAATAATCATATAGTCACATTCGTTGAAAATAATCAAAATAAAAGTGAAAATAACAATTGATACTGCCAACAAAATAGCAAGTCATACAGACACAATAGTACCTCCTGAGTAATATTTATAGTAATTGAATTGTATCATAAATAAGTTATATTATCATTCAAAATAAATTTATAAAAATTACAAATTATTGAGTAGATTTGATGAACAATTTTAATATATTATGAACTAATTAATAGTAAATTTAATAAATAACTGTACCTAATATTCTAAATTATTTAAATTCCTAAGGTAAATTTATCACAATATTAGACAAACTGTAAATGATACTATATAGATGTACATAAAATGGAATATAAAAATGTACAAAATTATACAAATTTCTGCTATCCTTATCCCGGGAGGGATAGCCATGATTTTAAATTTAATAGGACAAATTAATATAATTAAATCAATGAATTTTAAACCAAATTACTCTGAATTAGCCAGAGAGCATGGAATTGATAGAAGAACAGTGAAAAAATACTATGATGGATATGAAGGTAAACCACAAACTAGAAATAAATCTAGCAAATTAGATCAATACTTAGAAGAAATCAAATTAAAACTTTCAATAAAAGGAATTACAGCAAAGGCTGTATACGAATATTTTTTAGACAAGAATTATGACATTGGATCTTATTCAAATTTTATCAAATATATCAAATCAAAAAATTTAAAACCAACTAAAAAAATAAAAGGACATCCTAGATTTGAAACTCCACCTGGAAAACAAGCGCAAGTAGATTGGAAAGAAGATTTAAAATTAGTATCAAAAAATAATGAAGAATTTATAATAAATGTATTTAACTATAAACTTGGAAATTCTAGATACTGCCATTTTGAATATAGAAATACAAAAACTCAGCAAGATGTATTTGAGTGCCTAATATCATCATTTAAAGCTACCGGAGGTATCCCTTCAGAACTTTTATTTGATAATATGAGTACAGTTGTTGATATTACGGGTAATAAAAGAAAAATTAATAATAAAATGAAAGCATTCGCTTCAGACTTTGGTTTTAATATTAGCCTTTGTAAGCCCCGCCATTCTTATACGAAGGGAAAAGTAGAGTCAGCAAATAAGTTTATTGAATGGTTACTTGCATATAATTATGAATTTGAAACTGAAGAAGATTTAATTCAAATATTAAAAAATATAAATAAAAAAGTAAATCAATCAGCAAACCAGACAACAGGGCTACCGCCTATACTTTTATTTCAAAAAGAAAAGGAATACTTACAGCCTTTACCTAGTAATTCAATAATTGAATCATATATAAACCAAAGGTTGACCGCCAACGTTCATAAAGATTCTCTGATAAATTACAAGAATAGCAAGTATTCCGTCCCTAGCAAATATATAAATAAAACTGTAACTTTGAAAGTTATTGATAACAAGTTACATATATATTTTAGCACAGATTTAATAGCTATTCATGACATAACAAATAAAAAAATGAATTATAATGAAGAGCATTATAAAGAATTAATATCTCCGTATATAAAAAATTCTAACGACATTGATGATATTGCAAGGGATAATTTAAACCAACTAGATTATTTACTTAATGTTAATGGAGGAGAATATGAGTAATTATGTAAAACTACTTAATAATCTTGAAGAATTGTCACTAAATAATATAAAACTTAATTTAGATAAGTATATTGAAATGATTAATAGTCATGAAAAAAGTTTAGTAGATGCACTTTATGAATTAAGCAATCTAGAAATAAACTCCAAACAAGAAAGAGCTAAAACAGCTTGTGTAAAAGTTGCAAACTTTCCATTTATTAAAACTCTAGAAGACTTTGATTTCACATTTCAACCAGCAGTAAATAAACAAGAAATTTTAGATTTAGCTACGCTTAGATTCATAGAGAATAATGAAAATATATTATTTGTAGGAACATCCGGAGTTGGCAAGACACATCTTGCTACCTCCATTGGAATCAAAAGTGCCACAAATAGATACTCTACATATTTTATACCTTTTCAAGAATTGATTCAACAGCTTAAAAGGGCGTTAGCTGAGAATAGATTAGACGCTAGGCTTAAACATTTTTCAAAATACAAAGTTTTAATTATTGATGAAATTGGATATTTGCCAATAGATACTGATGCTGCCAATCTGTTTTTTCAGCTAATTTCAAGAAGATATGAAAAACATTGTACTATAATAACTACTAATTCTAATTTTTCAAAATGGAGTGAAATCTTTGGATCTCCAGCTATAGCTAATGCTATTTTAGATAGGTTACTTCATCATTCTCATATTATTTCTATAAAAGGTCCATCATATAGGTTAAAGTCTAAACTTAATTATTTAGATAGTTCTTCTTCAGGTAATTCTTAAAAGTATATTTTTTGTACATAATTATTTTCCTCTTTTTATACAAATATATATTGCAATTTACAGACAAACATAAATACATTTAGAGTTTTTTATAAGTATCTATTAGTTGAGAAAACTAAAATAACCTAGATAAGGCAATACTAGGTTATTTTTTTGATTAAACATTTGGAAAATTATATCACGATTAAAAGCATATTTATGTGGAATTCTAACTTTAGAAAGGGTGTGTTTTTATGAGCAAAAAGTTTAGAAAAGGACAATATGAAGAGGCTGTAGAACAAGCAAAAGATCTACTTGATAAGAACTTTGGCATGACTGATATTGTTTCTATAACAAATTTAACAAAAGAAGAAGTAACAAAAATAATGAATAAAAGACAAGCCGAACTTAATGACAAAAGACCTGATTTTCATTAAAAAATATGTATAAAAAGGATGAACTATATCCAGTTCATCCTTTTTATATACATATTTATAGCTTTCAATTTTAAGTCTTTACTGTATTTATTAACCCTAGAAAAATCTCATTATCATATTACTTAATTCAACTAGTGTAAAATATACCTACTTACTTAATTTATTTTTATTAAAATATATGTAAATTAATGTAATAAGTAAATAAGTTAATATCTATATAACTGAATCAAAATTTATCTCAAATCCTGTAAATTATTCTCAATACTCATACACCCTAAAATACTAGGCAAAGGCAATCTCTTGATCTCAATTCCACTTCCAAACTCCTCCAAAGACTTCTCCATATCCTTCTTATAGGTCTTCATTATACCTTCTTCCAATTCATTCAAATGAGTAAACAGATACTCCTTCACATCCTCAATATCCTTTAATTTATTTATCTCTTCACCACGAAGTATATGTTTAAATATGGCAAATCCTTCTCCTCTAGAAGTCCATATAAATATATTAAAAGTTACAAAAGACTTTTCCAAATACAAACCTGTACTAATAGAGTTCATATGATTAATATCTTCATATAAATGATGATTAAAATCAATAAATCCACTTGGTGCTACTTCATAAGTTTTGTTTTCATCATACTGAATATCACTATTTTTTAATCTTTCATGAAAATCAGAGTAATTTTCACTTGCTAATAAAATCTCAGCCAACTTAGTAGCATTGGCAAATATTTTTTCTTTGTTTATAAAATCTGTCATTTTAATTCTCCTTTAGTTGTTTATTTAATTTATTATAAATCCTCCATTGGAACTTATTACTTGACCTGTTATAAAGTCACCTCCATCGCTAGCCAAAAATAAAGCACACTTAGCTATATCTATAGGTTTCCCAATTCTCATAAGAGGTGTGTCATACTTTAACATTTCTATTGTCTCACTGTCCATATCTTTCATCATATCCGTTTCTATAACACCTGGTGCTATGGCATTTACCTGTATATTTGATGGTCCCAGCTCTTTTGCTAGTGCTTTTGTCATTCCAATAATTGCTGCCTTTGATGTGGAATAATGAACTTCATTGGCAGAGCCCACCATACCCCATATAGACGATATGTTAATTATTTTTCCACTGTGTTCTGGTAACATATATTGTAAAGCCTTTTTCGTAACATAAAAAACAGAATTTAAATTTACATTCATTACATCATGCCACTCCTCATAGCTTATATCTGTAAAAAGATTATATTTACTAATCCCTGCATTGTTTATTAATACGTCTATTCTTTCAAACTGACCAATAGTATAGTTTACCAAAGCATTTGCTTCATTAATATTTGAAATGTTTGCTTTGAAAATTCTAACACTATAATTTTCATTGGTAAGTTCTTCAAGCAACTCCTTTGCTTCTTCATCTGAATTATTGTAATTTATAACTACATTATAATTATTCTTAGCAAATAATTTTGCCATCTCTCTTCCTATTCCTCTTGAAGCTCCTGTTATTAATGCTGTCTTTTTTATACTCATTTTAAACCTCTTTTTTACTAATATAATTTTTACTTCTTAAGTATTTCATCTTATTAAATCTGCAATTATAATCGCAACCTTTGCACTGTAATTTTTTATTGGACAAAGGTGAAAATCTTTCAGGGTGTTTTTTTATCATGTATTCCCATTGAATAAATGTAAAGAAAGATAGTAAAAATAAACTGTAAGACCAAAAACTTTTTATAAGTAATAAGGGCGTACAAAACATAACATGATCCCAGTTATATATTCTACATTCATTGCAACATTTACTTTTAAAGAATAATTTATGAAAAGGACACCACACATTAACACAAAACATATCAGTCCAATAATAAATCATAAAAACTAAAAATATATATGGTGTACTTAGATTGTAATTATAATAGATTATAAATAATACCACATTTAAAACTATCCATGCCACAAACACACTTCTAGCATGTTTATTATTTTTCTTCATATATTTATGTAACTTTTTCTCGTCATAGTTATCTGCTGGTATATAATGTTTCAAAAATAATTTCCCGTTATAAGAATGATTATTTGTATATGGAATAATTAAAATTACTGTTTCTAACATTAAGTATAACCAAATTAAATGATATATTTTTATGCTATACATTATTTTGTAGTTTAATATATTTACTATTATATTTTTATCTATTATAAATAAAATAATAAATATTATTAATAGTATACTGCGAAAAATAAACCTAAATCTTGATTCTTTTCCCATAACTACCCCTCAAGTATAAATATTATTCTAAAACTTCTATATTATAACTTTAGCACCTTAAACTATATATAACAAACTTTTCTTTAGGATCTTTTTCGTATAAATCTTTTAAACGAACTTCTTTATTTAATATAAATGGTGTTTTATAATCTAGAAAATCTAGATACTCATTAGATGGATAATACATGATTATGTCCATGTCTCTCATATTATTTTCATAAGACTCCAATATATTATCAATAACTTTTGAAAAAATCTGAATAGAAAAAGGATTAAAGAAATAAAACTTATTATCTAAATGTGAAATTTCATATTGTTGTGCTAAATCACAGTAAAAATTTATCTTTCCCATAGATTTTTTATTTTTCTTTTCATAGTTAATTTTATTTATTAAAGCTTCTTCATAATATCTTTCATTAATTTCCACACCTGTTACATAAGATTGGAAATGATAATTTATATAAAATATTAATCTTCCCATTCCACATCCAAAATCTACTATATGATCATCTTCTCTTAACTTATAGTTTTCAAATAATTCTTCTAAAGCTATATATAAAGTTGGTTCATAAGGATGATTATGAGTTGATGTGTTTTTCCAGTTTTGATTTCCTATTGTATTTATATTTAATAGTTTATCATAGTATTTTTCTTTCATATTTACTCCTATTTTATTTTAATTTAATATTATTTCCTACTAGGTATTTGTAACCCTAGTCAAAAGGTAATAAGTTGTGCATATCTTACTATATTATAAGTTTTATTATAGAATCAAGTCTATATTAATTTCTAAATATAACTTTTTTCTTTTTGTAAAATTAAAAAGCCATTGTATAATACTCCAATGGCTTTATTACTATAATTAATTAATTTCTAACTTTAAACCTACTCCAACCTCTGTTATAGGAATAGTACTGTGAATATAACTTTTCACTTCAAAAGATGTACAGTGACAAAGATATAATTTATTAATATTATTATCTTCAAAATATTCTAAAGTCTTCTTGGCTCTATCATTGCATTCAAGTAAATGAGTTCCCCCAATTATACCAATTACTCTATCATCATTACATACTTTTTTAGCATATTCTACTATATTACAAATTCCACTATGAGAACATCCAGCAATAATAAATAAACCTTCCTTTCCTTTATAAACTAATGCTGTGTCATCATAAATAAAATCTTTTTCATACTTATTATCTATTTCTATTTCTCCAATAGAATACCTAGGTTCAAAATTTATAGTATTTGGTATTTCTCCTAAAAAATAAATATTTTCACTTATTTTAATAGGTTCTTTACTTAATACAACTTCTCCCATACTTTTTATTTCATTTATATCTAAAGGTGATGATATACATTGATTGTTTTTTATTTTTTTATTAAATACTAAGCTGTGTCCTACTATTTTTAGATTTGGATTTAACTTTTTCTGTGCTAAATATTTAATTCCTCCCACATGATCATCATGTCCATGAGAAATTGCCAAAACATCAATATTACATGTGCTTAGATTTAGTTTTTTCATGTTTTTAATAAATACATTGGAGTATCCACAATCAAATAATATTTTTATATTTTCATCTTCAATATAAAAAGAAAGACCTGGCTCTCCTATGTAATATTCATCAATTATGGTATTATTATCAACTAAAACTGTTAAAACCATATTACACCCCTTTATAGTTTGACTTGATTTTAAAATCATAATAGTATAAAAATGAAAATTCTTTCATAAATTATGAAAGAATTTTTATTTGATCTATAAATATTTAATTACTTCTTCTGTAAATTCATCTGTGCTGGCATTTCCACCTAAATCCACAGTTAGCTTTTCTCCTTTTAAAAATACTTGTTCTAAAGCTTTTTCTATTTTTTTAGCATATTCTACTTCTCCCAAGTATTTCAACATCATAATAGCCGATTGAATTATGGCTGTAGGATTAGCTATATTTTGATTTGCAATTTGTGGTGCAGAACCATGCACTGCTTCAAAGACTGCATAATCCTTACCTATATTTGCTCCAGGAATTATTCCAAGTCCACCAACTAAACCTGAGCATAAATCAGATAGTATATCCCCATATAAATTAGGCATTACCATTACATCATATTTTTCTGGATTTAAAACAAGATTCATAGCCGCTGCATCTACAATTAAGTCATCACAGCTTACATCATATTTTTCACTAACCTCTTTAAAAGTGTTTAAAAATAATCCATCGCTAAGCTTCATTATATTTGCTTTATGAACACCTGTTACTTTTTCTCTATTATTATCTTTTGCATATTGAAAAGCAAATTCACAAATTCTTTCACATGCTGGCTTTGTTATTAGTTTTATACTTTCTGCTCCATAGTCGCCTATTTTGTGTTCAATTCCTGCATATAAATCTTCTGTATTTTCTCTAACAATTACTAAATCCACATCTTCATATCTTGATTTTATTCCTTTAAAGCTTTTTATAGGTCTTAAGTTTACATATAAATCAAGATTTTGTCTTAGTGTAACATTTACACTTTTGAACCCTTTACCTACAGGTGTTGTAATTGGACCTTTTATTGCTATTTTATTTCTTTTTATTGATTCTATAACATGATCTGGAATGGCAGTATTATATTTTTCAATAAGGGCTTCACCAGCTTCTACTTCTTCCCAATCTATTTTAACTCCTGAAGCTTCTACAACCTTAACCATGGCTTTTGTAACTTCTGGACCTATTCCATCTCCTGGTATTAACGTTACTTTATACATTTTATTATCTCCTCCAGTAAAATTCCTCTTATTCATATAATTAAGGTTTTTTCTTTATACAAAATTATTATTTTAGCAAGTTACTTTTTCAAGTAAATTTTTAGTATAGTTTAATTTTCCTCCAGCTTTTACAACTTCCACTTCTTTAGGTGATAATTCAACTTTTGCGTAAAAACTTTCATTTTTACTATGATTTATTATTTTTACTCTGTTTTCTATTAAACCATTATATAAATCACAAATCTCCAATTTATCTTCTAAACTTATTTTTTCATAATCTTCATCACATTCAAATACCATTGGTATTATTCCACTATTGATTAAGTTAGCTTTGTGAATTCTTGCAAAACTTTTTACTAGTACTCCTTTTATTCCTAAATACAGTGGAGCTAGTGCTGCATGTTCTCTTGAAGAACCTTGACCGTAATTATCTCCTCCAACTATAAATCCACCCTTATTTTTTATGGCTCTTTGAGGAAATTCTTCGTCTACAGTATTAAAACAATAATTAGATAAATAAGGTATATTACTTCTAAATGGTAGTAATTTTGCATTTGATGGCATAATGTGGTCAGTTGTTATATTATCTTCAACTTTTAATACTACCTTTCCATTTAATGTTTCTTCTAAAGCAGTGTTTAAAGGGAAAGGTTTTATATTTGGTCCTCTTACTACCTCCACCTTATTTGAATCTTCCACAGGACTAATTATCATAGAATCATCTATTATAAACTTTTTAATATCCAAATCTTTAAAATCAACTTTCATTTCTCTTGGATCTGTAAGCTCTCCCTTTATAGCTGATACTGCTGCTACTTCAGGACTAACTAAATATATGTCAGCTGATAGAGTTCCACTTCTTCCATAAAAATTTCTGTTAAAAGTTCTAAGAGATACACTATCTGTTCCTGGTGATTGACCCATACCTATACATGGACCACATGAGTTTTCCAGTATTCTAGCTCCTGCACTAATTATATCTCCTAAAGCTCCATTTCTAGATAACATCTCCATCACTTGTCTAGAACCAGGAGCTATAACTAAACTTACATCTTCATGTACCTTTTTGCCTTTTAGAATTTGTGCTACCTTCATTAAATCTTCATAAGATGAATTAGTACAACTTCCTATTGCAACTTGATCCACTTTTATTTTTCCCAAATCTTTTACTTTTTTCACATTATCTGGAGAATGTGGAATAGCAGCTAATGGCTCCAACTCACTTAAATTTATTATAATCTCTTCATCATATATGGCATCTTCGTCAGGACTTAATTCTTTATAATCGTCTTCTCTTCCTTGTGCTTTGAAAAATTCAAAAGTTTTTTCATCACTTGGGAAAATTGAAGTAGTGGCACCAAGTTCTGCGCCCATATTTGTTATTGTAGCTCTTTGTGGAACAGATAAGTATTTTACACCTTCTCCGCCGTATTCAAATACTTTTCCTACTCCGCCTTTTACACTACATTGTCTTAAAACTTCTAAGATAATATCTTTAGATGAAGTCATATATGAAAGTCTTCCAATTAAATTTACCTTTACTACTTTTGGTGCCTTAATATTATAAGCATTACCTGCCATGGCAAGGGATACATCCAGTCCTCCAGCTCCAATAGCAATCATACCCACACCACCTGCCGTTGGTGTATGACTATCTGATCCTAATAATGTATCTCCTGGTGTGGAAAATCTTTCTAAGAAAACTTGATGACATATTCCGTTACCTGGTTTAGAAAAATATATTCCGTGTTTTTTTGCAACTGTTTGAATATATTTATGATCATCAGCATTTTCGAATCCTTGTTGTAACATATTATGATCTACAAATGCTACACTTCTTTTAGTTTTCACCTTATCAATATCCATAGCTTCTAGCTGTAAATAAGCCATTGTACCTGTTGAATCTTGAGTTAGGGTTTGATCTATTTTTATTGATACGAAATTTCCTGGTATTAATTCACCTTCCACTAAGTGTTTTTTCAATATTTTATATGTTAAATTATCTCCCACTGTATATCCTCCCATATTCACTAATAAAATTTATATTACTAAATAACACTTCTATTATTTTTTAAATCTTTATATATTGCCACAAGTTCCTTATCAAATAAATTTCTCTTCATTCTAACAGAAGTTTGTCTTACAAGTTCTAGCATAGCTTCTGCTTCTTCTTGAGAAAGCTCTATTGCATATTCTTTAAACTTATTAACTATGGCAGCTTTTCCTGAATGTTTTCCTATTACGATTTGTCTTTGTAAGCCTACCTCACTTGGATCAAAAGCTTCATAGTTTTTAGGGTTTTTCATTGCACCATCAGCATGTATTCCTGATTCATGTCTAAACATATTTGTTCCAACTATAGCTTTCCAATCAGGTAACTGTCTACCAGATGCTTGAGAAACATATTTTGAAAGTTCTCTAAATCTTGTAGTATCAATATCAGTTTCATATCCATAAACAATTTTTAGAGCCATAATAACTTCCTCCAAGGCAGCATTTCCTGCTCTTTCTCCTAAACCATTAACTGTTACTCCTATATGATTTGCCCCACCTACAATTCCTGCTATAGCATTAGCAGTAGCCATGCCGAAGTCATTGTGTGTATGCATTTCTATATCAAAGTTTGTAGCCTTGTGTATTTTTTCTATTGTTTCTCTTATTGTAAAAGGTTCCATAACTCCCACTGTATCACAATATCTAAATCTATCTGCTCCTGCTTCTTTTGCTAAATTAACAAATTCAATTAAAAAATCTGTATCAGCTCTAGAAGCATCTTCTCCATTAACAGATATATATAATCCATTCTTTTTTGCATAAGTTACTGCATTATACATATTATCTAAAACCCATTCTCTAGATTTTTTAAGTTTATGCTCAATATGAATATCTGAAACAGATAAAGATATGGCTACTGCATCAACACCACAATCTATAGATTGTTCTATATCTGTAATAACTGCTCTATTCCAAGCCATAATACTAGAATTTAAATTTCTCTTACATATTGCCTTTATTGTTGCCTTTTCATCACCACCCATAGTAGGTATTCCAACTTCTAATTGATCAACTCCCATATCACTTAAACTTTGTGCTATAGTCACCTTTTCGTGATTGGCAAAAGCAACACCTGCAGTTTGTTCCCCATCTCTAAGAGTAGTGTCTACAATTTTTATTTCTTTTTCTTTTATCTTATCTAGCACACACATATTTAGCCCCCCTTTTTTGTTGTGTTTTGCATATTAAATTTCATTTTTTTCAATTTTATAAAATAACACAAAATTATATTCTTAATGACTTTTCTCTATTTACAGTTTATTAGTCATTTAATTTTAATTTAATTATAATACGGTTTTCTGTTTTTTGCATTATTTTTTTTCAATCTTGCATAATTCATTAAAAATCAAAGTATTTTATCTTTTATTTTTCAATTTACTTTATTTATTTTAATATACTGTAACTTTTCTAATTATTGTAAACAGCATTCACTTAACTAACCTCACTAAGTGATCACTTAAATTTGGGCATGAAAAAAGGATAATAAAAATTATTATCCTTCATAAATATTATTTTTTCCCCACAGTCATATCCACATCCACCAATGTGGCAACCATCACTGCTTTTATAGTATGCATTCTGTTTTCAGCTTCATCAAAGACTTTTGAGTATTTAGATCTAAACACTTCATCTGTCACTTCCAATTCTGCAAGACCAAATTTTTCATATATTTCTTTACCTACTTTTGTATTTAAATCATGAAAAGCAGGTAAACAGTGTAGAAAAATAACATCCTCGTTATTAGTTTTCTTTATCATATCCATATTCACTTGATAATCTTTCAATAATTTAATTCTTTCTTCATATTGGTCTTCTTCTCCCATGGATACCCATACATCTGTGTATATAACATCTGCTCCACGAACGTCTTCTATATTTTCTGTTAAAGTTATGCTTCCTTTAGATTTAGATGCAACTTCTTTCATTTCTTCTAGCAAATCTTCATCTGGCCATAATTCTTTTGGTGCAAGAGATACAAAGTTAATTCCTAATTTAGCACATCCAATCATTAAAGAATTTCCCATATTATTTCTTGCATCTCCAACATAAACAAATTTTATTTTATCAAAAGATTTATCTACATACTCTGATACAGTAAGCAAATCTGCTAATATTTGAGTAGGATGATATTTGTCTGTTAATCCATTATATACTGGTACTCCAGAATATTTAGCTAGTGTTTCCACTGTTTCTTGCTTATATCCTCTAAATTCTATACCATCATAATATCTTCCTAATACCTTGGCAGTATCTTCTATAGATTCCTTTTTACCCATATGAGAACTATCTGGTCCAATATATGTTGTATGAGCACCTTCATCTACAGCTGCAACTTCAAAAGAACATCTAGTTCTTGTTGAGTTTTTTTCAAATATTAGCGCAATACTTTTTCCTTCAAGTAAATTTCCCTTAATGCCTACCTTTTTCTTTGTTTTTAAGTAACTAGATAAAGATAATAAATATTTTATTTCCTCTTTTGTGAAGTCTTTTAATGTTAAAAAACTTCTTCCTTTTAAACTAATTTTATTCATTTTATTTCCCCCTTTAAATTAAAATCAAAAGAGCCCCTTAGTTATAAACTAAGAGGCGAAAATCCGCGGTACCACTCTAATTATTAAGATATTGCTTTAACTAAAGTAATACTGATAAAATATTTTTTTGAAAACTAAAAAAGTCTCCTGGCTTTTACACCAAGAGACGATATTTTACCGTGTTACCACTCTAATTGTTAAGAATATCTTAACCACTCAAATCCTTAAGGCGGACAACCGATTATTGTACTTTAATTTCTAATAATCTTCTCCAAAGCTCTCTTCAGAATAAATCTCCTTACCAGGCTTCCACCATTCCCGGCTCTCTATTAATTTAATTCATCTTACTCTCTTCTTCACGGAATTTATCATATTTTTATTAATAATAATATTATTATCTTTTTAATAATATGTCAATAATTTTTTTAATAATTTTGGAATTTTATTCATATATAGAAGATTGTTCCCAAATTTGTTCCAAATCATCGAAGTATTTTTTTATTTCTTCTTTTTCTTTCATACCAACAGATATAGCAAGTGCATTTGCTACAGTCATGGCAGGAACTAAAGAGTCAACAAATGATGCCATATTACTTTTTACTAAAAGAGTATTATCAGATAAACATGCTACTGGGGCAAAATAACTATCAGTAATTGATATTATATGAGCTCCTTTATTTTTTGCATAGTCAACAACTTGATATGATTTTTTAGAATATCTAGGAAAACTAAATGCTATTACCACATCGTTTTCGTTTATTCTAACTATTTGTTCAAAAGCATCTCCCATATCTAATCTTATTATATGAACATTGTCTAATATTAAATCCAAATAAAATCCTAGATACTGAGCTATTACATGAGAACTTCTCATACCTAAAACATATATTTTTCTAGCTTTTAATATTTTTTCTGAAGCATCTTTAAATGCTTTTGGATCTATTTCTTCCAAAGTCCCCCTAATATTATCTATATCACTCTTTAGAACTTTACTAAGTATTGTTGCATCGTCAGAATAATCCTCATTTGCTAATTCAACCCTTTGTACTGTTGTTAATTTATTTTTTATTAACTCTTGTAATGCATCTTGTAATTTAGGATATCCTGGGTATCCTAAAGCATTGGCAAACCTTACCACTGTAGATTCACTAACCCCTACAGTTTCTCCAAGTTTGCTAGCAGTCATAAATGCTACTTTATCATAATTTTTAATAATATATTGGGCTATAAGTTTTTGACCCTTACTCATTTTAGGATAACGAGATTGTATGATCGAAATTAATTGTTTACTATCATTTATATTGTTTGTAAATTCCATAATATGCTCCTCTTTCTTTTGTGAAAAATATGAAGTATTCGTAAATTATTCATACTTATAACTTAATTATACCACTGTTTATATCAAGTTATAAAATATTATTTCATTTTTTCATTGTGCAATATATTTTTTATAAGGTAGCAAAATTATATATTTTTTAACCTTTTTTTTCTACTAGAATAAGCTGTGGTGGATTATTTATTTGATTTGTAAACTCCATATGCAATACATTGTATTGTTTTTGATCTAAATTATTTAAGTACTCACATACGTAATTTTTTTCATCAAGGCCACCTTCATGTCCTATATATGCAGCTATACTTATTATTCCATTTGGCTTTAATAATTCTAAACTTTTTTTGATGGCTTGTAAAGTTGTATCTGCCTTAGTAATAACTAGGTGTTTCGCTCTTGGTAAGTATCCTAAGTTAAATACAACACAACTTACCTCTTCTTTTACATATTTATCTAAGTTTTCATGACCATCAAGAATTAGTTCTATTCTATCTTCCATATTATCTCTTATAACTTTTTTTCTTGTGGAAGTTAGAGCTTCTTCTTGAACATCAAATGCATATACTTTACCAGTTTCCCCTACTAAGTTTCCTAAGTATACTGTGTCATACCCATTTCCCATGGTAGCATCAATTACCACATTGCCTTTTTCAATAATTTTCTCTAAAAATATTTTGTTTACTTCAGTTATTTTATTTATATATTTTGCTCTTAACATAATTTACCTCTATATACTCTTAAGATAATTTACTTCTTCTTCTGTTAAATGTCTATATTCACCTATTTTACAGTCATTTAAAGCAATTTTACCCATGGCCACTCTTTTAAGTCTAAGTACTGGGTGATTTATTGCTTTACACATTTTTCTTACTTGTCTATTTTTACCTTCATGTATTTTTATTTCTAACTTAGATATATCTCTATTTTTATCATAATATAAAACTTTAAGCTTTGCTGGTGCTGTTTTATAATCTTCTATGTGTAAACCAGATTTAAAATTTTTAATTTCCTCTTCACTTAACTGACCTTTTACCATGGCAATATAAGTTTTGTCAATTTCATGTTTAGGATGAGTTAATTTGTATGTTAAATCACCGTCATTGGTAAGTAGTAAAAGACCACTTGTTTCGTAATCTAGTCTTCCCACAGGAAATACTCTTTCTTTTATATCACTTAGTAAGTCTATTACACTTTGTCTATCAAACTGATCTTTAACTGTTGTTATGTATCCTTCTGGTTTATTAAGTAATATATATACTAAGTTTTCGTCTAGAGATATTTTTACTCCATCAACTTCCACTCTATCTTTTTGTTCATCAACTTGAAAAGATAATTCTTCTATTAAATTTCCATTTACTTTTACTTTTTTATTTAAAATAAGTTCTTCAGCTTTTCTTCTAGATGCTACTCCACAAGAAGCTATATATTTGTTAATTCTCATATTTACTCCTTTAATTATTTTTTTGTCCATAGTAAATACTAATATAAGTGACAAATTTTCACAAGATATTTTTATTTATTATTTATATTTCCTATAAAATAAAAAAATAAACTGCATATAGCAGTTTATTTATAATTAGTATTTACTTGCTTATTCATTTATATTATTATCTTCTAATTGTACATCTGTACTTGTTTCTGTATTTATTTCTTTATCTTCAGTTTCTTCTTGTATAGGCTCTTTAGTAGATTCTTCTTTATTATTTTCCTCAGTTTCTTTTTCTTTTTCTTCTTCTTTTTTCTTATTATTGTAAATTATCTCTGATTCTAATTTATTAATATCTTTTTTTGATGCTTTTTTTGCATTTGATTTTCTCTCTAATGCTTCTTTTTCAGTAGTTTCTTGTAGTTTTTCAAGCTCAGCTTTTTTATTTATTGATTCTCTCTTAATTTGTTTAGAACCTTCATTTATATTTACAATATGATTTAATTCTTCTATTGCTTTCTTATAATCATGCTTTTTTTCATAATTTTGTGCACTTTGCATCTTTCTCGCTTGCATATACATAGCCCTAGCTGACTCATTTTCCGAATCTTCATTTAAAACTTGAGCCAACAAAGTTAAAGCTTCATCGTATTTATGGCTTTCAAGTTTTTCTTGTCCTTTTATTAAAGAAGTACTTTCAATTATTTTGCTACATCCACTTGCTAAGGCAGTTATTAAAACTAAAACTAATATTAATAATAATCTCTTTTTCATTAAAATCCTCCCTATTGTATAATATAGTTTATCATAAACTCTAAATTTGCACATTATAAAATCCTATATAATTATATTTGTACATTGAGAAGTATTTATACAATTTTATTTTACATATAAAAAAGTTCCTTACTCTTTAATAGTAAAGAACTTTTTAGTCTACAATTCTAAAGACAATAACTCTTCATAACTTTGTCTTTTACATACTAATTTATCATTTCCATTTTCAACAAATACAACTGGATTTTTAGGTATTTTATTATAGTTTGATGCCATAGAGTATCCATAAGCACCTGTAGATGTTGTTATTAATATATCTTCACTTTCTATATCTAAAATACTAGTATTTGATATTAAAATATCCCCACTTTCACAACATTTTCCAGCGATAGTTACCTTGTGTTCAGATTTTTCACTATTCATTTTGTTTACAATAGCACATTCATATCCTGCTTGATACAAAGAAGGTCTTATATTATCTGTCATTCCACCATCCACACTAACATAAGTTCTTACATCTTTAATTTCTTTAATTGATCCAATAGAATATAAAGTACTTCCAGCATTTGCAACTAAAGATCTACCTGGTTCTAATATTAGAGTAGGCATATCTATATTTAGTTGTTTGCATTTTTCATTACTTTTATTTATAATTTTTTCACAAAATTCCTTAATGCTTCTTGGCTTATCTTCTTTAGTGTAGTAAACACCTATACCTCCACCAAAATCCACTTCTTTTATTTCTATATCATAATCTTCTTTTAATTTTTTTACTAAGTTAAACATAACATCAACTTCTTCTTCATAAGGTTCTACCTCAAATATTTGTGAACCAATATGAGCATGAATACCAATCAATTTTACATTTTTATACTCTTTTAATCTTTCTACTGCCATGTAGAAATCACCATTTGTCAAGGCGAAACCAAACTTAGAGTCAATTTGACCAGTTTTAATATATTTGTGAGTATGTGCATCAATTCCAGGTGTTACTCTAAAGTATATGTCTTGTATCATATTTTTTTCTTTACAAAGACTCTCCAATATATCTAGTTCATAGAAGTTATCTACTACAAATATACCTACACCAAGATCAACACCCATTTTAATCTCGTCTATTGTTTTGTTGTTACCATGGAATAATATTTTCTTCATAGGAAAATTAGCTTTATGAGCTGTGAATAATTCTCCACCAGATACCACATCTAAATATAATCCCTCTTCATCTATTATATTACACATATACTTAGGCAAAAAAGCTTTCCCCGCATATGCAATTTTATTATTATTTTCTTTAACCTTAAAATACTTATTATATTCTTTACAATTATTTCTAATTAACTCCTCATCATATACATAAAGAGGTGTATCATATTTTTTTGCCAAATCTTGCGCATTTACCCCACCTATATATAAATTATTATCTTTTATTCCCATTGTGCCCTGAAGTTTCATAATATCCTCCTATTTTATAAATTAAATTCTTTAGCTATTTCTCTTATTGCCACTTCTTTAGAAGAAGAGTTTATTGCACATGTAATTCTTATTTCAGATGTTGTGATTAATTTTACAACTATGTTATTATCATTAAATATTTTAAATACTTTTGAAGCAACACCACTAGTATTTTTCATACCAAGACCTACTAAAGAGAACTTTGTTATTTCTTCATCTATAACCATACTTTCCTTTGGTACAAAACAACTAACAATTTGTTCACATTCTATTAAATCATCCTTTGGTATAGTAAATGACACACTTACCTTTTTGTTGAATGGAGCTGTCTGGCTTATCATATCGATACTAACTCCATCTACGGCAATTTTTTCAAATAATTTAGATACATCTTCCATATTTATATCTACTATTGTTATGGCTGCATCTTCGTCACAAGTTGCAAGACCAGTAATAACTTTATCCTCTAATTTCATGTCTTTATTCCCCCTTATATATGTTCCTTCAATATCACCGCAAGATAAACCTACATATAATTCCACATTATATTTTTGTGCTAACTCCACACTTCTCGAATGCATTACTTGAGCACCTAAGCTTGCTAATTCCAACATTTCTTCATATTCAATTTCTTTTATTTTTTTGGCTTCACTATATTTTCTAGGATCTGTAAAATAGATACCATCCACATCAGTATATATTTCACATATGCCATCTAGTTTTACAGCCAAAGCCACAGCTGAAGTATCTGAGCCTCCCCTTCCCAAAGTAGTTATATCCCCTTCATCATTTAAACCTTGAAATCCTGTTACTATTACAATTTTACCACTATCTAAACTCTCATTTATTTTACTAACATCAATATCATCTATTAATGATTTACCATGAAGTCCGCTAGTTTTAATATTTAATTGATAAGCATTATAACTTACTGCTTCACATCCTAAAGCGTTTAAACTCATTGATAATAAAGATGCAGATATCATTTCACCAGTAGACATTAATACATCAAGCTCTCTTTTGTCTGGAGATTTAGTTATGTCTTTGGCTAAACTTATAAAATCATCTGTTGTATCTCCCATAGCTGAGACTACAACTACAATTTTAGAATTTTTCTTTTTTCTTTCTATTAATTTGCTTGCAATAAGCTTAATTTTTTCAGTACTAGATACAGAACTACCACCATACTTTTGAACAACTACTTTACTCACTATTACCACCCCTTAATTATGAACTGCAAAAAAATAAAACGCCCAAAGGTATACTTTGGACGTTAAAAATAGCCATAGTAAACCTTGTAGCTCAACACTTATAAAAAAGTGACAGCCTTATACATATTCTGCATAAGTCCAGATAACTTATATGCCTATAAGCTACCTTCGGCTGTAATTCCTTTCCTAACATATAATTGCTTGCCAGCTATATGTTAGTACTTTTAAGTACAGCGCCTCTACCTTAGGTTTTTATCTTTTTTTTTGTTAAT
This sequence comes from Terrisporobacter vanillatitrophus, assembly GCF_051148895.1. Lineage (GTDB taxonomy): Bacteria > Bacillota > Clostridia > Peptostreptococcales > Peptostreptococcaceae > Terrisporobacter > Terrisporobacter vanillatitrophus. The sequence continues at coordinate 1,990,425 of NZ_CP154625.1, read as the reverse complement.
AATATATTAATAGCATAACATACTTTAATATGCAATAAAAATCATAAAATTATTTATATTTTTTACAAATAATTAAATAATTTATTCAAAGATATATCTAAGAAATATATATGTTCATTAATATTACATTTATTATGCTTTTGTTCTCTAGAAGATATAACAATAACTTTTGGTACCATAAAAAATGGTATGGTAGAGTTATCAATATCATTAGAAATATTACTATACTTTGAGCATTTAAAACTTTCATCAAGTTCAATATCTATTAATACTTGTAGTCTTTCTTTACTGGAATTTATATATTCTATAAATATATCATAAGTTTGATTTCCTACTTTTGCATTTCTATAAAATCTAACAGTTTCATATCCTTCATTATTTAATCTAATTGCAATTTCAGAACCTAATAACATTTTTGTTAAACTCTTCCCCTTTGCAATATTACTTCCATTTAGATAATATACACCTGAGTTATCTTTAAAATTTGTATAGTTAATATTACATGGAAACTTTCTCAAAGTATAATCATTACACATTTTTCTCAAAGTCCTCTTTAGGGATTTTTTACCATTTCTTTTTTTATTACTAAATACTTTTCCCACTTGATTTTCTGTGACGCATCTTACTCTACTAACCAAATACAAAATATCTTTTTCTAATCCCACCATAGTCAATCTCCTTGAAGCTGTTTTTACCAAGTTGTACTATATTATATTAAAATCACTTAATAAAATTTACACATAAAAAAAGGAAGATTAAAATTTTCTTCCTTTTTTTGTTTATATATTTTATTTTTATTTTACTCAGCTTTTTCTTCGTTGTCTGTTTTTTCACTATTATCTTCTTTATTTGTAGTTTTTTCTGTTTTCCCAATATTAAGATTATCAAAATCTGCAATACTCATTATATTTGCATCTGTTTTATCGTAAGATATACTTACTTTGTCTCCTACCATTGTTAAAGGTAGTTCTGTAGATATTTTTGATGTTCCTGTAAATATTAATTCTTTATTATCTTTTAATGCAATATAATATGTTGTGTTTCCACTTTTTACATCTTGGTTTATTCTAGATACAGTTCCTTCTATTTTTTGTGAGTTTTCACTAGTGTTAAAATCTATATTACTTCCTTTAGATTCTAATGCTTCTTTGTAGTTTCTATAGGCATCCTCTTTTGTATCTCCCATTCCTATTATGCTATAATCTTCAACAGATACAAATGCTACCATTTTTACAAGATCTGATTTATCTTTTAAGCCTAACACATATGTTGGCTTTCCAAGAATATTATACGTAACTGGGAAAGTTGCTTTATAATTTTTTTCTTGTACTTTTCCTTCTGCAGTTGTCATAGCAGCAGTTTCTGTTGCACCAGTTTGCATATACATTTTTGATTCCTTTGTTCTTGAGTTTACTAACATAAACCCTACTGTTGATTCATCTCCTCCTGCTGAAGTAATTCCTGTATACCAATATGATTTTCCATCTTTTCCATATACTAAGGAAGTTCCCTCTGATGGTAGCAACACACCTTCTTCAGATATTACAGAGTTTAAAAATCCTTTAACATATAATCCCCAGTTATTTATTTGATCCACTATAAAGTTTTCTGGTTGTATTCTATCTACCCACTTCGGTGTATCTTTAATTGAGTATATTTTAGTCTCACCACTTTGAGCATCTACAATAGCTGTTCCAACGGCATTTGATCCTCCATATCCTACAGCATGCTCATATAAAGTTACAGCCCAGTAAGGCTTTCCATTATCATCAATTTCAAAATTAAAATCAGTCATACCATATTTCATGCCACCATTTATATAAATATGTCTGTGTAAATCTTGTAAGAAATATGCTTCTTGTTGATATACTATTTTAAGTTGTTTTCCATCAAGATTTTGAACTAATCTTACATCTTGTGGATTTGTAGCTGATACCATAATATAACCCTCAGTACCCTCTAAATTAGTTATCCATTTTATAATATCTCTATGTACAAGAGGTGCCACCCAATATAATTCACCTTTTACACTTTGTATTGAGTAATCACCAACTTTAGATATACTTCCTATTGCTGGTATTTCTCCAAGTTTTTTTTCTCCCAATTTTATTGCCATATCTTTATCTACTATTCTTATTTTATCCACACTTACTGGACTTACATCCTCTGTAAAAACACTTTCCTCTACTTTACCAAGCAAGTCTTTATAAGAACTAGCTCTAAATATAGGAGATGTTACAAAGAACGGAATAATAATAATTACAAGTAACAAAACTCCTGCTATTAAGAAGTTATTTTTTGCACTTTTAGATGTTCTCTCTCCCCTATCAGTCATCATATCAAGAACACCAGATAAAACAAAGAATAAAATTAGCATTGTAAATCCTGATGTGAAATCCAATCTCAGTACTGGTAGTTTCACAAATGCATAAATAGCCACTATTAATAAAGCAATCCCATAAGATTTAAATATTTTTTTCATTTTTTCTCCTTTCCATTATACCTTTTATTAAGATTATAACCTTTTTTTTACATTTGTAGATTAATTAATAACAAATAATATATAATATAAAATAAAAAATTACCATAGTAATATATGGTAATTTTTAACAAGTCATGTGACTTAGCATATTTTTTGCGTTTTTAATATTATAATTACATAATAACCCTTCGTATTCTAAATTAAGATTTGGGTTATTATAAAAGTCCTCCGGCTTCACTAGTGCTGGTGACTTATCAAATAAATTAATATCACTTTTATATAGCATATCTGCAACAAAGTGCGAACATACATATCTATATTCTTTTTCTCTTGATTTATTAAATGATAAATATACTAAAGCTTTAACATCATAATTATATCTATTTCTATTGCTATTTACCTTCATTATATTTTTTACTAATTTTTCATAACTAGAATAATCAACATCCAATGAATATACTCGGCATAATGCATTTTGCTTTATTTCATATAAGCCTTCATTTATATTTTCTTCTACAAAACCTGCAAATATAGGTGTTTTAGGATTTAATCTCCCAAATGAATACATGGGTGATAAATTTTCATTTAAAGATAAAGAAATATGAGCATAGGGACTTTTACTAACTTTTCTTATTAGATAAGATAAAAGAGTTCCCGTGTAAGTTGTTACTATATAAATTTTTCTCATTTCTGCACCCCCAACTTTCTTATCATTTGATTTTATCATAATATTCAAATTCATTCAATTCATATTTAGCTTTATTTAATTCATATTTAGCTTTATTATTATTAATAGACAAAATATATGTACTTTTATACATATTTTTAAAAAAATTGGAAATATTATATAATTTTTTTTATATAATCCTAATAAAAATATTGATTTTGTTTAATAATGTTAAATATAATAGTTATTAACTACTAAAATATATAAATATACTTTATTTTTTTTCCATATTGAATTAAAATTAATAATATGATTATGATGAACTTATTACATATTAATAATTAATAAAATGAATAGAGAGGTAAAAATATGTCAAACGAATCAATTTCAAATAATTTTATAAAAAACATAATAGTTGACGATTTAGAATCAGGAAAACACGATCATATAATTACTCGTTTCCCGCCAGAACCAAATGGATACTTACATATTGGCCATGCTAAAAGTATTTGTTTAAACTTTGGATTAGCTAAGGAATTTAAGGGAACAGTTAATATGAGATTTGATGATACAAATCCACTAAAAGAAGATGATGAATATGTTAATTCAATTAAAGAAGATGTAATGTGGTTAGGATTTAATTGGAGCAACTTATACTTTGCATCTGATTATTTTGATGAAATGTATAAAAGAGCTATCCTCTTAATAAAAAATGGTAAAGCATACGTGGACGATTTATCTGCTGATGAAATAAGAGAAACTCGTGGCACTTTAACAGAACCAGGAAAAGAGAGCCCATATAGAACTAGATCTATAGAAGAAAACTTAGATTTATTTGAAAGAATGAAAAATGGTGAATTTTCAAATGGTGAGAAAGTTTTAAGAGCTAAAATAGATATGTCTTCTCCTAATATAAACTTTAGAGATCCTGTTATATACAGAATTTCTCATGCATCTCATCACAACACTGGAGATAAATGGTGCATATACCCAATGTACTCATTTGCTCATCCACTAGAAGATGCTATAGAAGGAATAACTCACTCTATCTGTACTCTAGAGTTTGAAGATCAAAGACCTTTATATGACTGGGTTGTTAGAGAATGTGAAATGGAAAAAGTTCCAAGACAAATTGAGTTTGCTAGACTTAACTTAACTAATACAGTAATGAGTAAAAGAAAATTAAAATTATTAGTTGATGAAGGAATTGCTGATGGATGGGATGACCCTCGTCTTCCTACTATATCAGGAGTTAGAAGAAGAGGATATACTCCAGAATGTATACGTAACTTCTGCGCTGAAATAGGAGTTTCAAAAGCTGACTCTAAAGTTGATAGTCAGTTATTTGATCACTTCTTAAGAGAAGATTTACAACCAAAAGCTCAACTTGCTATGGGAATATTAAATCCGTTAAAATTAGTTATAACAAACTATCCAGAAGACCAAAGTGAAATGATAGAACTTGAAAATATAGCTAAAAACGAAGAAGCTGGTACAAGAGTAGTTCCATTTAGTAGAGAACTTTACATAGAGAGAGATGACTTTATGGAAGAACCAATACCAAAATACAGAAGATTCTTCCCAGGAAATGAAGTTAGATTAAAAGGTGCATACTTTGTTAAATGTAGCGATGTTATAAAAGATGAAAATGGTAATATAGTAGAAATCCATGGTACTTACGACCCAGAAACAAAATCAGGTTCAGGATTTACTGGACGTAAAGTTAAAGGTACAGTTCATTGGGTAGATGCTAAAACTGCCGTTCCTGCTGAATTTAGATTATTCGAGCCATTAATATTAGATGATGCTCCAGAAAATGAAGGTAAACACTTCTTAGACCAAATAAATCCTAATTCACTTACAGTATTACAAGGTTTTGTGGAACCAACTGCAGTAAAGGATGCTAAACCGTTAGACAAATTCCAATTTGTTAGAAATGGATTCTTCTCAGTAGATACTAAATATACTACTCCAGAGAAACTTGTATTCAATAGAATAGTTCCTCTTAAGAATTCTTTTAAACCAGGAAAATAATTAAATATAATAAAAAGACTATGATTTTCATAGTCTTTTTTTATTTTGATAGTGTATTAAATAAATTCTACAGACAAAAGAAAAAGCACTATTTTGGGGATTATAGTCTCCAAATCAGTGCTTTTCCCAGGACAGAAGTTTTCACTTAGCCCTTACCTCAATTTTTCATCAAACATAGTTTGCAAATTAGTCACATTTTCAATCCCTGGGTATTGGATCATAACTATCTGCACGATAGTAGCTGAGGAATCTAGTATCTTCATTATATTTGATGGATATTAAAAAATATCAAATATACTTAAACTCCCAAGGAAATCACAAACACACATATTTATGATTAGATTAAGTTGGATTGATTATCATCAATCCTTAAATATATATTAACCTTTTTCTTAATAATTATTCATTTTTCTAAAAAACTTTGCTTATGAGTAATGAGGATTTGAGTAACCCAATAATTGTATTCCATCTTTAATACACTCGATTTCCAAAGGAAAATCTGGGCCTTTTTCTCCATCAATATCAGTAATTAAATTATCTTTGCAATCAATTGTCAACTTATTTGTTTTAAAATACAATATTTCATCTTTATTATATCCTTCAAGATGCTCACCTTTCAAAATACTTCTAAGTAATGGTAAAATATTTGGAAACAAAACATCCTTAACTATAATCACGTCTAACAATCCGTCATCTACCTTAGCTTTATATGCAAGATTGATATTTCCAGCAGTATTTCCATTGAAAATTAACATTAAGTACATGTCTCCATTATATTCTACTTCCTTCGATTTCACTTCAATACTAAATTTTCTCATATACAATGCTTCTTCAATACCTTTTAAGTAGTATGAAACTTTTCCTATGGAGTTTTTAAAGTCTGGATTAATTTTTTGAGATACATCTGTGAACATTCCTGCACTTGCAACATTTATGAAATACTTATCATTAATTTTGCCAATATCAATTTTTTTAGGTCTTGTATTTACAATTCTTTCAATTGCATCCTTTACATCAAAAGAAAGATTTACAGCTTTTGCAAAATCATTTGCTGTTCCACACGGTAAAATTCCTATAGGAATATTTATATTTAGTGCTTTTATGGCATTTAAAATTAAATCTACTGTTCCATCCCCACCAGAAATTAATATATGATCATAATTAGATTCTATGTCAAAAAAAGCATCCTTTACTGATCTATTTTTGCAAAGTCGAAAAGGTACTACAGCATAGTCGTAATGTTGATATACCTGTATTATCTTATCAAGTTCATGAGAAATTCTTCGTTCTCCTGAATTGGGATTATAAATAAATTTAACTTTTTTCATATTTCCTCCAGTTAAAATCCTAAGACCTCATTTACAAATATGACATGCATTCTATTTTTAGTTCTTTGTCTTTTTATAACTGTATATTCACAGCATATTCTGTCATCACTTTTACAGTCCATGCAATAACCTACTTTTGCACAAGGAGTGGCAGTATTTAATCTTTTTGCATTTGCAGGACCACTTAAATTTTTATTACGATTTATGGCTTCATCTATGTTTTTTACTATTTTATTTACCCCAACTACTAGTACAACTTTATCTGGACCGTATAACATGGCAGCTACTCTATTACCATTTCCATCCACATTGAAAATTTCACCTTCTTCTGTAATAGCATTTGTAGATGAAAAATATGTATCAGCATAAAAAGATTTTCTAAAAATTTCTTTTATATCAGCAGGTGTAAGGTTTTCTTCATATCTATCTAAGAAGTTGTATCTTTTGCTTCTAAGTAAATCTATTACTTTAGTTTCAAAAAGAGTCTCAGATCCTCCAACAGATACCATTTCACCTTCTTTTGCTATATCTTTAATAATATTTATAAGTTCATCATTACTTTTTGCATAATAACCTTTAATATTATTTTTTTCTAAATTATTTATAGTTTTCTCTATTTTCTTTTCATTTACCCATTGTACATTTTCATTCATATCTAACAATCTCCCTATTCTTATCTTCATTATTATTTTAACATAAGTTATTCTCCTTATATAAGACAATTTAAAAATACTTTATTGAGGTCAACAAAGTATTAGTTAATTGCTTATATATTATTTATATTTATTTTGCTTAAATGTAAATCCTTTTTTTTGTGGAAATGAGTATTTTTTACTATATTCATTTTTATAGTCATCATTAATTGGTATGTCATCATCTAAAGACACAATTTCATCATTATTCCACTCAATATTATTAAAATTATCTTCATAATTATTTTTCAAATAATTATGGGAACTATGATTTAAATTATACATTTTATTATTCATCTCATCACCTCAAATTTATCATATTATAAATATATAATCTTATTTTCTCCAATACCAATGTAAATTATTTAATATATATTTAATATATCCCTTCAAAACTTAAATAAGCATTTATACTTGGATAAATGCTTATTTAAAATCACTACTTTACTATACTATCCACATATTGCGAATTTGTCGTAATAAAGTAACCTGATTTTAGCTTATACATAGAACTATTTCCTACTTTTAATTTTTTAACTACAGTAAATACTTCACCTTTTTTCACAGTTCCACTTATTGCATCCTTTTCCCAGGATGCTGAATTTCTTATGTTCAATTCATTTGCTTTGACTTTTATATACTTAACATCTGTATCTTCTTCATTATTTTTTTTATCTTCTTTTTTATCTTCCTTTTGTTCATTACTTGGTTCAATGTATTTTACCCCAAAGGTTTTACAAATTCCCTTACAAGTTCCTTCTGCATCTGCTTTTTGAAATTTAGGATCTAACATTTCCACAGCTTCAGTCATATTATCCATAAATCCTGATTCAGTTAGTATGGCAGGCATTTTTGTATTTTTTAGTACATATAAGCTAAACCCAGAAATATCTGTATCTTTTCTAACCCCAAAGTTTTTGCAATTATGATCTTTGTGAAGTTCCCAAAGTTCTTCATGCACATTTTTAGCCAATTCTTTTGACTTACTCGAAGAATTGTAATGTATTATAGTTACAAGACCTTTCACCTTACCCTGCCATTTTTCTCCCACTGCATTATAATGTTTGCTAATGTAAGCATCTGCACCAGCTGAATTTGCTCGACTAACTCTAGTTTTCAAAGGTACATCACTATCTCCTGATGAAACTAGTAATACATTAAAACCACATCTTTTTAAAGCTTTTTCCAAATATTTAACAACTGCACTATTAAACTCATTTTCTTTAATAACTTCACCTTTTTTTCTTATTAACTTCCCATCTATATATAAATCCTTTGTTAGTGGTGGAGTTCTCTTTCCTAGTGTTTCCATGCCATGGCCATCATCTAGGGCAATAAGATATTTTTTACCCATAACAACACCTCCTATATTAATATATTGTGTTTTATATTTTTTGACACAATATTCCATGAAATTTAGCTTTAGTAAACTTCACCACTTAAATCAATAGATTTGAAATTATAAAAAAATTCCTTACTAAAATATTAGTAAGGAATATAAAATCTATTTATTTTTCTGTATAATATATATTTTCATTTGGTACTTTTCCACCTAACACCTTAGGGTTAAATGAAAATAAGCTATTATAATAATTAACATAGTCATCTTTACAATCGTCTATAGATATAAATTTTAAATTAGTTCTATCTATAGCTTTTACTAGTAAAGGTGCTTTTACGTTTACACCAAATTTTACAGCAAATTCTCCTGCTTCTTTAGGATTCTCATTTGTATATTTTATATTTTCATCTAAAGCTTTAATAAAACTTGCTACAAATTCAGGATTTTCCTTCGCAAAAGATGTTTTAACAATTAAAGTTGACTGTGGATATCCATTTTCATTTTTAAATACATCTTTCCAAGTATCATTAACACCACATATAACTTTTAAATCAGGATTTTTTGTAAGTAAACCACTAAGTGCTGGCTCTGGTACTATACCTGTTGATAATTTTTTTGTTGCTAATAATGATACTAAATTACTAGCTTCGTTAGAATAATTAAATTTAATAGCTGATGAATCAACTTTTTGTTCTTTTAATAATGCTTGAACTGTTATATCTGGAGTTAATCCTTTACCAATATTACCCACTTCTTTTCCTTCTAATGATGAGTTTAATCCCTTTACATCTTCATCACTACTTACTAGGTAAAAAGACCCATTCCCTACAGTTCCAGCAATTTGATAATTTGATGTTTTATTAAAAGCAATTGAAGCCATATTTGATGGTACTATGGCAATATCTAGAGCTTCCTTCATTACATCAGTTGATAAAACATCAGAAGTTACTTCAAGAGTGTATTTAACTTTATATCCTTCTTTTATTTCAGGATTTTCTTGTGATAATTTTGCAATTGCTATAGCTGGTAATCCATCTGGCGCTCCCACATTTACTGTAACTGGTTGTTGCTCATTATTTTTAGAACTACACCCTACAACAAGACTTGAAGTAATTAATAATGACATAAGTACTGCAAAAATTTTTTTCATAAATTTACCCCCAATACTATTCATTCAGCTGATATATCTTGACATTTTAGATGCCTTTTTATAAGAAAATACTTAAGAAATTAGAGATATTTAACACTAATCCCTTTCCCCTTAGACCATGTCTTTAGAGTCAGCTTATATATAAATATTAACATATATGTATAAAATTATCAATTTGTATCTTTAATATATAAACAAAGACAATTACTTATAATATTATAAATAATTGTCTTTATTTTAATTAAAATTCTATGCTTAAAAGTGGTGCATGTTGCTGGGCACCATAAACATCAGTTTCTCCCAAATCACCTGATGCAATAGGTCTTTTTATTGTTATTTTTATTGCATTAGCTGGTTTAAATTCTATAATATTAATAATATCTTCTTTGTTTATTTTATATAAATCACAAATTAAATTCTCATTTATTATTTTATTGTTGCATACATTTTCATAGTCTTCTAAAGTTTTAAACATTATATCTATAGTCAATTCATAAGGCCCAGAATTTTTGCTACGAATAATATTTGTAATATCAACTAACTTAGTCATTAATCATCATCTCCATTTTTATAATTCTTCATAGTCTATAGTAAATAAATCACATCCATTATCAACTTCCATCAAATGATAAATACTAAAATTGTATACTTTTCCTGCATGAAAATCACTTGGAGAGTATGGAAAAGCTAAATTTCCTGCTGTAGCTTTTCTATTTTCATATCCAAAATGAAGCATAGATGAACGAGCGAAGGCACATATTGTATCTGCTTTTTTTTGATCCTTAGCTACTGCTTCTATTACTACTCCTATTTCGTGAGAATTTTTTGTAGAAGGGGTAGGTTCTATATTTCCCATTACACCATTTTTACCATATATGGAAATATTAAGGTAGTAATCCCACTGTTTAGATTTAAAATTGTCTTCAACTCTTTCTTTTACTCCTTCAATTATTTCATCAATTTTTTCAATCATAATAGGATCTCTTGCCCCTGCAATAGATACTGTTCTAAAACCTATTAATTTTGCTCCTTCTAATTTTACCGTATATTTAGACGATTCAATAAATTTACTACCTGAGACTTTTACAATATTTTCACTATCTTGTGTAAATTCACAATCTGTTAAATCTAAATGTCCGCCAGGTCCAGGTAAAATATACGGATTTGTTTTTTCATACAATGTATGAGCTGCTACAGAAACTGTGGTACATTTTCTTATAGGATTTAATGGCTCTAGCCTAAAATAATCTTCTCCTAAATATCCAAACATACAATCTGAACCGCTTCCTGGTGTTGAACATATGGCTGCACATTCTAAAATCTTACCAAGATGAAGAGCAAGGCCTTTATCATAACCTGCTTTTATAGCTGGAGCAGCAAAAACAGATGGGTCATAAGTTCTACCAGCTAAAATTATATTAGCCCCTTCATTTAATGCTTCTATAAAAGGTTCAACACCCATTTGACCTACAATTCTTGTAGTTTCTTTTATATCTGCTTCCTTTAATAAAGGAACTGGTCCAAGTGGTGAAATTTTATTATTTTCTAATGCTTTTTTTACCTTATCTTTTGAGATTTCTGAATGTATTAAAGCTAGTTTAAAATTATAGTTATTTTCCTTGGCTATTTCATAAATTATTTCTTTGCACCAATTTAAATGAACTTCTCCTCCGCTACCTCCTGCTGTCCCAATAATAACAGGAATTTCATTACTCAATCCACTTTCGATCATTATTTCCAAATCTCTTTTTACAGCATCTCTATCAGTAAATGATTCTCCTGCTCCAAGATAATAAGGACCTGGATCTGTGGAACCTGCATCTACAGCAATAACATGTGGCTTTCTTTTCATTCCTTCTAAAAATGATTCTTCTGGAAAACCGTATCCAAGTATAGCCGTAGGAGATAATATTCTAAATTCTTCTTTCATCTTGTTATCCATCCCCTTAATTATTTATTACTTTATTCAAAGCTAAAATTCTTTGCATTTCATTGTAAACAATCATATAACCTTCATCCACACCCATACCTGGTTTGGCTAAAATTTGGTCAGGTCCGCTTGCCATAGCAATATGAGCACAAATTTTGGCTGAGTTATCTGTTTCGTTACATGTTCCACCTTGATAAGCTCCTATATTTTTCTCTTTACAATATAAAACAGCCTCTACTATATTATTTATTCCTCCCAAATCTGGAGTTTTAATTTGAATAATATGACCTGCTTTGTTATCAGCAAAATATTTAATATCTTCCAGTGTATTACACCATTCATCAGCTACAATTTCCACATTAATATTTCTTTCATCTATTAGTTTTCTAATTTCTCTTAATGCCAACATTTGCTTTTCTCTGTCTTCCACATCTACTGGCCCTTCTATACGAAGTTTAAATGGTTTGGCTATATGACATAATTTTTCCATATAACTTACTATTTTTTCGTAACTATCATTACCAAATGCAACACCTAAAGTTCCGTACACATCTATATGAATAGTAGGATTGTAAGAATTATCATCTCTTAAATTTATTATTCTATCTCTAAGCCAAGCTACATACTCTTCTAATTTTTCGCCATTATAACCTAATTTTTCACTTACATTATTAATTAAGGCATGAGGAAGGACTTGTGCCCCTTTTATAATCATTTTATCAGCATTTTCATAGCGACTATCTCCACTTTGCGTGAATATTGGCACAATTTCATCTAAGACTTGAGTATTATATTCCTTTGCAATAACTTGACACATTAACATATTATTTGATTTTGCAACTGCATCAAGTAGTGCTTGTGTAACCCCATATCTAATTGCTGTATGAAGCTTTTTATTATTAACACTTATATTTTCTATTAAATTACAAAGTTCTTTAAAACTTGTTATTTCTCTTCCTATTAATTTTGGTGCGACTTCTTTTTCTATAATTGGAATAAAATCTTTGGCTAAAAATAGAGGGTCACGTCCTCCTGCTCCACTGTATTGTACTGCTGCACAATCACCAAGGGCAATTTGATTATCTTCCAAAATTATCATGACAGATATGGATTCTCCACTTTGTCTTACTCTAGTAAATCCTGGTGTAACAGGCTTTCCTATATAAGTTGAGCCATCACTTATTGCTCCATTTTTTATTGCACGTTGATCATCAAAGTAAAAACCCGTACGACCTGCTGAGCAAACTACATTTTTTATTTTCATTGAAATATCCCCCTTGTTTTACTTTTGTAAATTTATTTATTTCTAGGACGACCAATAAGTGTTCCTTTACTTATGGCATAAACATCATCTATTACCATTTGGAAAGATTTTTCTCTATTTTCAAACTTAGCACGTTCTTCTATTTTCTCATTATTAAATTCTAGTATTTCAGGTGTAAATGGTAGTCTTCCAGGATTAAGAATTCTAATAGCTCCATGATTATCTCTTGCTGGTAATAATTTGCCTAAAGTATGAATAGAAGGAGCAAAAGGAATATCTAAAATACCACTTTTAAAAGCTCGAATAGTACCTAAAGCAATATCATATTCACCTATTTCAAAACATTTATCTATTATACAACGAGTTTCCCTTTTTATAATTTCTTTTTCAATATCAACTTCAGCAGTTTTAAACTCTTGATCTTTTAACATAGCTAAAATTTGTTTTGTACAAAGTAACCCCTGTGCATTTGCTTCCATGGTTGGTACACCGAGAGCTTCATGTGGTGTTTTTACAATAACTTTAGTTGCTTTAGAAAGAGAAGCTAGAGTACTTCCTAAAGAAATTACACTAAATGCTTTTGCTTCATCCTGAGGAAAACTTCCCATCCATTGATGAAGTACTGTTGTTACAATAACATCCTCATATCCTGCTTTTATTAAATATTCGTTAGCAAGTTCTTCCAAGGCTCTAATTGCAGCAATATCTTGAATAAAGTTTCCACACTGTCCATATCCTACAGAAATATTTTTTACACCTTGTTCTGCAGCTAGTAAACTTTCTATAATTGCAACAGAGTGAGATATACATGGAGGAACTAAAGTTCCTGTTAAAGGTCCATATGGTTCACGATTTATGGAAATACCTTCTTCTTCATACAAACCTGTTAATCTATCAACATATTGCCAATCTCTAATAGTCCTTTCTAATGAAACATTTTTTGCATAAGGTATATTGTAAGAAATACCTCCCCCTTCAAAACTTGTAAATCCTCCCGCATAAGTTATTTCACTTAAAAGTCTAGCATCTGGTGTACCATGCCTTACTTGTACTGGTGTATCTAGGGCATTTATAATTCTACGACAACTTTCTACTCCATGATTAACAGCTGGAAAACCATTTAGCATGGATTTATTATTTTTAATAGATTCAATAATTCCTTTTTGTGCATCTTCATAACAATTTTGTCTGGTATAACTATCTATAGTTGTAGGTAGTAAATCTGCCTGACCTACATTTTGTAAATAAGTTAATAATTTAATTTGATCTTCAACTAAAGCAACTCCAGCTCTTGGTTGTATTAATGTTGTTTTTTCTTCTTTTGCTTTTATAAGTTTAACTGAGAAAATCTTATTTTCCGGAAGAGATTTATGAAATTCAAACGATTCTTCTAAGTTAACTTCTTTTCCTGTTGGCCATAAGGTAAGAACTTCTTCTCTAATATGATTAAATTCTTCCTTAGAAATCTTTTTATTCCTAATTTCCACCATATTTTAACTCCTTTTTCATAATTCGAATTGCAACCTTCGGATATGATTTTGATAGTAGACCCATTGCTTGTAAAATATATTTTTTATCTAATAAAATTTCAGCATCTTTAGGTCTCATAGATTCCTGACTTTTTTCATTAAAACATACATATTCTAAAATATTATCTAAACAAGGTAAGTTAATCAGTGCACCACCAGTTAAAATAATTTTTTTTACATGAGTTAAATCCTTGCCTTTTTGCAAATATGCTATTCCATTGGATGTGTATATTTTTTCTTTTTTCCCACAATGTCTAGTTATTGCTATCTCTACTGCTTTTGCAGCAAGTGCAAAATCTAGATTTTCAATGTTTTTTTCATTTGGTAATGTTTGTGGATTAAGTTTAATATACTCAATTATCTCTCTTACTCTTTGTTCACTTAGATTAGATATTTGAGCAATATCCTCAATTCCTACTTCATCAATAATTCCACCAACACTATATCTCATTCCAATATCGCCTTCCACTGTTCTTTTTATAAAAGGCTCTTCAATTCCTTTATATATAACATTTGACTCCTTTGGACTTCCATCTGAAGCAGAATATACATCAGTAGTTGCTCCACCTAAATCAATGGCTATAAGTTCTCCTATACCTTTTTCATCTTCATAACCATTTGATAAAAGTTCAATCCCACTCATTACTGCTGATGGTGTTGGCATTATTATTTCTGATATTAATTCACTTGCTTTCGTAATACCTTTTGCATTTATAATTTTTTGTAAAAATATTTCTCTTATTTTGTTTTGTGCTGGCACTATATTCAACTCACCAAATATAGGCATTACATTTTCTACAATATATGATTCTTTATCTTTTAATATTTTTTTACACTTATGACTAACTGCATTATTACCAGCTATTATTATGGGGAAATCTATTTTACAGTTTGATAGCATTTTTGCATTATGCAAAATGCATCTTTTATCTCCACCATTAGTTCCTCCTGCAAGTAAAAATATCTCTGGTTTATTTTTTTCGATTTCTTCTATATCCTCTTCAGTCATTTCAAAAGAATACACCTTTATAATCTTAGCACCAGCACCTAAACAAGCTTCTTTTGCTGCAGTAGCTGTAACACCAGGAACTAAACCACTTGCTATCATTTTTAATCCTCCTGCTGCTGAAGAACAAGCCAAGTACTGACTATACTCTAACTTTCCTGTTCGTTTTTCTAAAGATTCTATGGCTTTTTTAAGCCCTTCATTTATGTCTGTACTTATTGTTGTAAAACTAGATGCAGTTCCTAAAATAACTTCTTTGACCACATCAACAGCAGTTATCTTTGTATAAGTACTACCAAAATCAATTAGTAAGACTATTTTCATTTTCTTCACCAATTTTCAAATCTTTTTTTAAGCAAGTTATTGTAGTTTCTGGATCTGTTCCTGGTGGAAATACTCGATCAAATCCCATTTGTTTAAATCTTTTTTCAACTTCTTCAAATGGTTGTTTACCTACAACAATATTTCCTCCCACATATAATAATATATTTCTTAATCCCCATTCTTCACATCTTTCTCTTAAACCCCTGCAATCGATCTCCCCATGACCATATAAAGAAGAAACTAAAATTGCATCTGCATTAGATTCCATAGCTGCTTCCACATATTCTTCTTGAGAAACCATTACTCCAAGATTAATCACATTAAATCCTGCCTCCACAAAGCAATGATATAGAATTTTATTACCTATTGCATGCACATCAGCTCCTATAACACCAATAACTAATGTTTTCTTCTCCATATCAACTCTCCTTTTAAATTTTATTTAAATCCTTGTAACTTTGCTCCATACTATCACCTACAAGTCCTACTAACATATATACTTTTTTTGTAGAATCATAATAAAACTCTGGTAATAACTTGAAGTTTTCAATTTTAGCTGTGCTTTCTACATGTATTCTTGGTCCACTACAAGGATGTATATATTCACCTATTTTTACATGCTTCTCATCATAGTATTGAATTGGTATGTCTTTTTCTATCATTTTATTAACTTCCTCTTCTAAAATTTTGATATCAAAATTTGGCTTAGAGTGAAATAATATTAAAAATCCATTTAAAACATCCCCATGCTCACAATTAAAGCTAATGTCTTCTGGTAAAAAATGTTCAACTAAATCTTCTGCTGAATGAGCCATTTTTCTTATATTAATGGAGTGAAATACTCTTTTTGCAATATCTCCAGGTTCTGGACCAAAAATCGTAGGTCTTGTAACAATAATCTCTCCACCAACACCAATTAGTAAGTCTGCATTTTTATTCATTAAAGGATAAATAAGATCAAAATGCTCTACTATGACTCTTCTTCCATATTCAATTGCTTTATTTATTGCATTAACTAGCTCATACATTTGATAAAATGCTGATTCAAATCTTATGTCAATATGATATGTATGAGGAGAGAAAAAACTTTCATCATCTACATCCATAATTGGCAATGGCCTTACATTCAATCCATCATCATCATTAGTTAATTCAAGACCCGGAAACATACCTTTAATTAACATGCTTTTACCCGATCCTGGCTCTCCTATTACTCCTATTAGTCTATCTGTGGGAGTTAAATATTGTTGTGCTATTTTAATTCCAATTTCATACATTCTAACCCTACCCCTAGGTGCAAAAAAAACACTATAAAAATGATTTCTAACTACATAGTCAACTGGCATCTCAACCCACCCTTCTTTTTAATTATTTTTAAAACTAAAAAAGAATTGCATATACTAATCTTTTCAATCTACTATATTTTTGTAAATATATTTACTTATATATAAATTATATGTTCATTAAATTCCAATAGTCAATGTTTTTCTTCCAAAATTATTTTATTTTTGCAAGTTTTATTTCATAATTTTATGGCCACATGTTAATATAATATGATTAATATATAATAAAAAAATCACCTTGATATTATCAAGATGATTTTTTTATTATTATTTTTTAATTATACTTTTTTAACATTTATAGCTGAAGGCCCTCGATCTGCCTTAACTATATCAAATGTAACGCTCTCTCCTTCATGTAAATCTTTATTATGTCCTTCTTCTTTTACATTGGAAAAATGTACGAAAACATCTTCTCCATTTTCGCCACTTATAAAACCAAATCCTTTTTCCACATTAAACCACTTAACTGTACCTGAATAATTTGCCATTACATAAGTCTCCTTTTATAAATAATTACCTGTTTATATTATTACAATTAAGAATTTCTTTAATACTAAGTTTATATTATATTTTTCTAATTGCATATATTTGTTTATACAATAAAATTTAATATGTTATAATTTAAATAAATCTTTATTGAAGTTGAAAGGAACTATTAATAAACATGAAAAATGAAGCAGTAAAGTTTAATGTCAATAATATACTTTTAATTGGTTTAGTAATTTTAGGATGTCTTACCATGGCCTTTGTAGATGGAGTTCTTTCTCCAAACTATATGACAAAATCAATTTTTAAGTTAGTGATTTTTTTATTACTTCCCTATGTATATTATTCTAAAGGCTATTGCACAATAAGTTTAAAAAGTTTATTTAAAATAAACAAAGAGCATATTATAAAATCACTTGCCCTTGGTATAGGTGTATATATTTTAATTTTATTTGCTTATTTTACAATAGGTACTCTATTTGATTTTTCTAGTGTGACAAACTCTTTAGAAAATAATATAGGTGTAAATAGTAGTAATTTTATATTTGTAGCATTATACATATCTTTTATAAATTCACTTTTAGAAGAGATATTTTTTAGAGGATTTGCATTTATAACGTTAAAAAATATTTCAAGTAAAAAATTTGCTTATATTTTTAGTTCTTTGTCATTTTCTATTTATCATGTTGCAATGATGTCCACTTGGTTTGATATATTATTATTGTTATTACTGATTTTATCTCTTTTTATTGCAGGTATATTTTTCAATTATTTAGATGATAAAAATAATAATATTTATAACTCTTGGTTTGTACATATGTTTGCTAATTTTGCCATAAATACTATTGGATTTATTCTATTTGGAATAATATAATCTGTCATAAAAATCCACTTAAATATAGGAGTACTTTAATCTGTTTTTATCTAAAATATTTCTCGTATTTTTTCTAAATCATCACCAAATTTTTGCTTCATTTCATTTGGTAATGTATTAGCACTCTTGTAGAAATAAACGTCATGTCTAACATATTCAGATGCTAACATAATCATTGGCTTACTTTCCGTCCAAATAACTTCAGCAATGGATTTGCTAATAATTTGACCAAAAACAACTTCTTTAGAATCAGAAACAAGAGTAATCCATCTTCCACCCATTTCCTTCTTTTTTTCTTCACCCATTCCATGAAAATATAAATTTTTCAATTCTGGTATTTCCATATCTTTAGGGGCTCCAAATACAACGACTGCAATATTATTACTGTTATTTTGAAACTCAACTATTTCCTCTAAAATATTATTTAAGTCTTCATACCATATTTGAATAAGAATTTCTTTAACGCTATTTTTTATTATATTTCTACATTTTTCAAAAATATTATCATAGTTTTTTATATGCCATATGTTGTCCATATTCGTTCTTAAGGGAAAAATGCTAAAACTTTCTTCTAATTGCCCTAAGTTATTTGACATTTCCATTTTTATTCTATTTGATACTTCACTCATAGGTGCCGCTACGTATTTATTATTACTTTCATATTGAGTATATAATACAAATCCTTTATCTATTAAAGATTGCAGTGTATTATATATCTTCGACCTAGGAACATTAGCTATTTTACTAGCTTCATAACCTGTTAAGCTTCCATTTTGAGATAAAGTTAAATATACCTTTGCTTCAGCATCTGTTAGGCCTATTTTATTTAATAAATTTAATTCATTATCCATTGTAAATCCCTTCTATTTTTCCTCCTAGAAATTTGGTTTTTCGTATAATTCTTCCTCTTTGATTTTATCCATAACTTCAGATTGCCAATTTTCTTTATCTATCTCTTCAACAGAAACAGAAATAAACTTTTCATCCATTTCTAATTCCTTAATCATAAATTCTTTAGTATGTTTAGCTAATCTAGCTTTTACTTCTTCACTTCTACCTGGATACATTTTAATATTTATATGTGGCATTTTTTATTCCTCCATTTTTACACTTTAATTTTTTATTACTCCCAATTAGTTCCTACCTCTGCTTCTACAGCCTTCAAATATATAGATCTTGCTGTCATCAAATCTAATACACCTATGCCAACGTTTTTATAAACAATAATTTCCTCGTCATTTTCACGTCCAGCAACTTTTCCAAGTAATACATCTCCTATATCACCTGTAAAATCTTCTTTTGTTATTATTCCTTGTTCTAAAGGTATTAATATGTCTCCTGCTTCTGATAAAACTGCTTCTTCAGAATCAAAGTATATTTTTGATGCTCTTGGTAATATTGCAGGATCCATTTCTTGCATATGATGTTGATATGCTCCTACACAGCTTATTGTTGCACCTTTTTTAACTTTTGTTCCATCAAATACAGGTTTAGTCGAAGATGTTACGGTAACTATTATATCTGCATTTTCTATGGCATCATCTGAAGTCGTAGCTTCTACTATTTTAGTATTATAATTCTTAAGTTTTTCTTGCATTTTATTTACAAAAGCTTGCCTTCTATCTTGATTTAAGCTAAATACTCTAATTTCATCTAACTCTCTAGCAGCCATCATAGCTTCTAATTGTTCAGCTGCTTGCCCACCTGTTCCTATTAAAGCACCTACTTTTGCATTTTTTATTGCAAATAAATCAAAGGCTGCACCGGAAGATGCTCCTGTACGTAATTGTGTAACATATGTTCCATCTAATATTGCAGTAACAATTCCAGTTTTTCCATCTATTAATAACACCTGCGCTGGAGCTGTAGGTAAATTTTCCTTAACATTTTTTGGGAATATATTAACTACTTTTAATCCTGCTGCATCTAATTCTTCAACATAAGATGGCATAAATAAAAATACCCCATTATGATTTGGTGCTTGTATTGTTGTTCGTAAAGGTACTTCACTTTTTCCTTCAGAAAATAATTTGAAACATTCTTTATTAGTTTCTATAGCATCTTTCATTGTAAAAACTTTCTTTATGTCTTCTCTTGATAATAATAACATCCCATACCTCCATTTTTTAATTTTAAAACTTCTTTTAGTAGCTCCCTTTAGTAACTATTATATTTATTTGTTATTATTTAGTCAATACAATTATGTTAATGTTTTATTATTTATATAAGTCAAATATTTTTTTATAAAAAAAGAACAAACTAATATGTTATAGTTTGTTCTTTTTATTAAAAATTATCTTTCAATAGCGTACATTTCTTTTAATTGCTTTTGTATATCTTTATTTTCTAAATACTCTTCTAAAGTAGTTTTTCTATCCATTATTCCACCAGGAGTAATTTCTATTATTCTATTTGCAAGAGTTTGTATCATCTCGTGGTCATGAGAACTAAATAACATAACTCCAGGGAATTTTTCTAACCCTTTATTTACAGAAGTTATACTTTCTAGGTCTAAGTGGTTAGTTGGGTCATCTAATACTAGAACGTTTGAGTTAGAAAGCATCATTCTAGATAACATACATCTAACTTTTTCCCCTCCTGATAATACGTTAGCTTGTTTTAAAGCTTCTTCTCCACTAAATAACATTCTACCTAAGAATCCTCTTATGAAAGATTCTGATTTTTCTTCAGAGAATTGTCTTAACCAGTCAACTAGTGAATATTCGCATCCTTCAAAGAAGTTGTTGTGGTTCTTTGGAAGATAAGATTGAGAAGTAGTTACACCCCATTTGAATGTACCAGCATCTGCAGTTTCTTCTCCCATTAATATATCAAATAAAGTTGTTATAGCTATTTCATCTCCCATGAAAGCAACTTTATCTTCTTTATCAAGTCTAAAAGATACATTATCAAGAACTTTTACACCATCTACAGTTTTAGTTAATCCTTCAACTTCAAGAACTTCGTTTCCTATTTCTCTTTCTGGAGTAAATCCAACATATGGATATCTTCTTCTTGATGGTTGTATATCTTCAACTTGTAATTTGTCTAATTGCTTCTTTCTTGAAGTAGCTTGTTTTGCTTTAGAAGCATTTGAGCTAAATCTTGCGATGAACTCTTTTAATTGAGCTATTTTTTCTTCAGTCTTTTTATTTTGGTCTTTTTGTAATTGTAATGCTAATTGACTTGACTCATACCAGAAGTCATAGTTACCTACGTACATTTGTATTTTACCAAAGTCAACATCAACTATATTTGTACATATTTGATTTAAGAAGTGTCTATCATGTGATACAACTATTACAATAGAATCTTCTAAGTCCATTATGAAGTTATTTAACCAGTTTATAGATTGGAAGTCTAAGTGGTTAGTAGGCTCATCTAGTAATAATATTTCTGGTTTACCAAATAAAGCTTTAGCTAATAATACCTTAACTTTTTCTCCACCTTCTAATTCTTTTAATTGCTTGTAGTGTAAGTCTTTATCTATTCCAAGACCCATTAATATTTTTTCTGCATTTGTTTCTGCATCCCATCCATCAAGTTCAGCGAACTCTCCTTCAAGTTCTGCAGCTTTTATACCATCTTCTTCTGAGAAATCTTCTTTCATGTATAAAGCATCTTTCTCTTTCATTATTTGATATAATCTTTCATGTCCCATTATAACAACATCTAAAACTGTTTCTTCATCATATCTGAAGTGATCCTGTCTTAAAACAGACATTCTTTCTTTTTCTGTTATACTTATAGATCCTGTGTTTGGCTCTATATCACCAGATAATATTTTAAGGAAAGTAGTCTTCCCTGCACCATTAGCCCCTATTATCCCGTAACAATTTCCTTTAGTAAATTTTAAGTTAACATCTTTATATAATTCTTTATCACCGAATCTAAGTCCAATATTAGTAACTTGTAACATATATATCAATCCTTTCTCTTATAGTCATTTATAAAACACAACATTCTAATCTTATAATAAATAATCACTTTAGTCAATAAGTCTATGACTAGAATATATAATATTTTTTTATAAAACAACTACACTAATTTAAATACCATATAATTTTATTAAAATATAAAAATTGCAAACAAATTTATTTGCTTGCAATCTTATTAATACTACTTAAAATTTCAATATTATTTACTTATTAAACATATTTTAACTTTGTCATTGTTATACTTAGTAGCATTATATGAAAACATAATATCATAAGTATTTCCTAATATTTCATTTATTTTCATATTAACGTTATTTATAAATATTAATTCATTTTCTATTAAATTTTGAGACATTTCATAAAATACTAAAGCTTTCTTTTTTACCTCTTGGCCTTCAGTAGTATAAGTTTCTTCTGTAAGTAGTTTAGCTATTTCATCAACAGTTGCATCTTTTTCAAATTCTTCTATAGAATAAGATATAGCAGAATCTTTATCAAAAATTTCTTTTAAATCAGTATAATCTATGGCTAAAAATAAATTTTCATCAACAGCTTCTACTACTATGTTCATTAAGTCTTTCACTTTTTCACTATTGTATTTATTTATTTTTATTTCTTTGTCTAGACCCATATCATCTTTATTTTCTTTTAGCGAGTTGTCTAAGCCTATACAAATTACTCTTCTTTCATTTGACATAAAAGAAATAGCCTTTACTATATCTTTTACTTTTGATTCTTCACTGTTATAAGATATAAATAAAATTTCTATGCCGTCTAATAAAGCTCTAACATATTCTTTATCCACATCTTGATTTAAATTTATCTCTTCAAAACTAAAGTTTTTTTCTAATTTATTTTTAAATGAATTTAGAGTTTTTATCCCCTCACTACCTACTCCTATAAACTTAGAATATTTCTCCTCCATAAGTTGCCTCCTTGCAAAATTAATTATTTTAAATTTTTTATTCTATTACCATATTTATTATTAACCATTTTAAATACTGGTAAACCTACCATAGTTATAACTACAAATTCTCCAAAACCAACTTGAAGAAATCCTAGTACAAATGGTACTCCAAAGAATTTATATAACTCCCATCCTATTATTAAAGCATTTATTATTGTTGGCCAAAGTGATGCAATAAATAATGTATATTTATTATTCTTCATAAGTTTTGGTGTATAATACACCAAAATAGCACTTATTAAAGTTGCCAGTGTACCAAATATTATATCAGGAACTCCAAATGGTCCTACTACATTTGCTAAAAAACAGCCTAGTGTTAAGGCTATTATGTATTCTTTACCAAATAGAGGTAAAAACATTAATATTTCTGAAATCCTAAATTGAATTTGTCCATAGCTAATAAATCCAAGAGCTATAGTTACTACAGCATAAAGAGCTGCTATTAATCCAACTATTGCAATTTTTTTATTTTTATTTGTCATACGTTCCTCCTAAGCATAAGTTATACTTCTTTTTATTATTATGCAACATGAACGATTATATTATAAATCCATAAATATCTCAATAAGATAATTATTAAGATTTAATATTTATTTTAATTATTAATCATATACATATATAAGTAATTTACTTTTTTACTTCTTTTTACTATTAAATTTCTATAGTAACAAAAGATTAGTTTTAAATATGAGGTGATAATATGATAAAAAAACATAGAGAATTGTTTAAAGTTGATATAGTGCCTTTTACTAGTGTATTACTTATCTTATCAACTATTATCGCTCTATATATATGTAATAGCCCCTATAAATACTTATATGATAATTTTTTTTATAAAACTTATATAGCCAGTGACTTTAATTTACATAGTTTTGTTAATGACTTTCTAATGTCCATATTTTTTTTATTAGCAGGATTAGAAATAAAAGAAGAAGTTTTATATGGAAGCTTATCTTCTTTTAAAAAGGCATCTTTTCCTGTAATTGCATCTATTGGTGGTGTAGTAATGCCAGCAGTAATTTTTACATATTTTAATTTAAATACAAAATATATTAGTGGTATTTGTATACCTATATCTACTGATATTGCCTTTTCCATGGGTATTTATTTTTTGTTTAGTAAATATTTAAATCCTTCAATAAAGATGTTTTTATTATCTTTAGCTGTAGTAGATGATTTGGTGTCCATATTATTAATCGGTACTGTTTATTCGTCAAAAATAAATTTATCTTTTTTTATTTTAGCTATTATTTGCCTTATTCTAATTTGTATTGGAAATAAAGTATTTAAAATTGAAAGTTTATTTTTCTATTTTATATGTGGGCTATGCTTGTGGTATTTTATTCATCTTAGCGGTATTCATTCAACTTTAAGTGGAATACTTTTAGCCATAGGCATTCCAACAACATCATATAAAAGAAAATATTCAATATCTCATTACATAAGAAAATTTTTTAGCATTTTTAATAATTTTATTATAATCCCACTGTTTGCATTTGCTAATACAGGAGTAAGTATTGATTCTAATTTAAATTTATCAAAATACCCTACCATATTTTTAGGTATATATTTAGGACTTTTGCTAGGTAAGCCACTTGGAATAATGACTTTTACATATATTAGCAATTTAGCAGGATTATCAAAAAAACCTAAGGAACTAACCTGGATCTCTGTATTTATTGTATCTCTAATTTCTAGTATTGGTTTTACCATGTCCATATTCGTTTCAGAAGTAGCTTATATTGGCAACATGGAGCTTATAGGCGTGTCCCGTATTTGCATCTTAATAAGTAGTTTAACCTCCATAATACTTTCATCTTTATGTATAAAAACATTTAAGGAATTACATATTTTATAATATCTTAGTAAGTAAAAAATAGCTATTCACAAATTTAATGTGATAGCTATTTTTGTTTTTAGTCTATTTTTTCTTCTTCTGATTTATCATCTTCTTTATTAATAGTAGAAGGACTTAAGTTATTTAATTTATTTATAATATATCCTATTGCCCAAACTACTATTGCATAAAATACATAAGGCATAGATGTACTCACATAATAACTTATTACGTCTGATAATTGATTTTTTATAACTATACTACCTGTAGCCACAAGATTAGATATGTAAGTATATGAAGTATATATTGTAAATATAGAATACACTACTATAAGAGCAGCAACCACATATAATACTATTGGTATAATAGCTTTTTTATTTCCTTTTTTCATTTAAATATCTCCTTTTTAAGTTTTTTCTACAATAAAATATTATCAAATGCATATGAATTATGTATGAATTAACCATGTACTTTGTATGTATTAATTACTACTTCAACATTATAATAAAAAAGATACTTAAAAGTATCTTTTTTATTATATATTTAATTTTGCTATATTTTCTTTCATTATTTCTATTGAATCATCAAGCTTAGCCTTTTCTTCTTTGTCTAAAGGAAGTTCTATTACTTCTCTAACACCAGTTTCATTTACAACACTTGGAACAGATATAAACACATCATCATGTCCATATTTATCGTCCAAGTAAGAAGATACTGTTAATATACTATTTTCATTTTGTAGTATGGCTTGTGTAATTCTAGCTAAAGCCATACCTATTCCATAATAAGTAGATTTTTTACAATCTACTATTTTATAGGCTATATTTCGTACTTCATCTTCTATTAGCTCTAAATCTTCAAATTTGACCTTTGAATCATTTTTAGAAGCTACTTGATATATTGGCTGAACTCCCATCAATGCATAACTCCATGCTACAAATTGAGAGTCTCCATGTTCTCCCATTACATAAGCATGTATAGATTTTGGAGCAACCTCCAGTCTTTCACCTAAGCCAAATCTAAGTCTTGCTGTATCCAGTGTAGTTCCCGATCCCATTACTTTTGTTTTATCATATCCTGATGCTTTCCAAACAACATAAGTCATAATATCTACCGGATTTGATGCAACTATAATTATTCCATCAAAACTAGTCTTTTTTATTTCTTCAACTATTGATTTCATTATTTTAGTGTTTTTATGTAATAAGTCAAGTCTTGTTTCTCCTGGTACTTGAGTGGCTCCTGCTGTTATACAAATTATATTAGCATCACTACAATCACTATAGTCACCTGAATAAATTTTCATTTCCCTAGGTGCATAACTTAATCCATGATTTAAATCTAAAGCTTCGCCAACAGTTCTATTTTTATCTATATCTATTAAAACCAACTCTTCACATGTTCCTTGGTTTAGCATTGAGTAGGCATAACTCATACCTACCATACCTGCTCCAACTATAACTACTTTATTCTTTTTCATATTTTCCCTCCTGAAGTCAGTTATATTTTGTAAATATATTAACTTTTATTAACGTCAAAACGTATTTATTATATATTATTTATTTTTACATTTATTTAATTCGTTTTATAATTAAATATTCTTCGTCATAATTATAATATTTAATTATTTAGGATATAAAAAAGAACACCTTTTTAGGTGTTCTTTTCATTAATATGCTAAAATCTCATATCCATCTTCAGTTACTAGTATCATATTCTCCCATTGTGCAGATAGCTTTCCGTCATCTGTGTAAGATGTCCATTCATTTTCTGCATCTATATATAAATCATGATGTCCTTCGTTTATCATTGGCTCTATGGTAAATATCATACCAGGCACCATAAGCATTCCTTCATTTCTAGTTCCATAGTGGAATACAAATGGATCTTCATGGAACTCTAAACCTATACCATGACCACCAAATTCTCTAAC
Organism: Terrisporobacter vanillatitrophus; assembly: GCF_051148895.1. Classification (GTDB taxonomy): domain Bacteria; phylum Bacillota; class Clostridia; order Peptostreptococcales; family Peptostreptococcaceae; genus Terrisporobacter; species Terrisporobacter vanillatitrophus. The sequence goes on along the minus strand of NZ_CP154625.1, from coordinate 1,963,299 downwards.
TACAGAATAACCATTTTCTTTTGCATGTTGTTCTATTGTATATGCAACATTTCCCAGTCTAGTCCAAGGTTTAACAGCTTCTATACCTTTTATCATACACTCCCTCGTTACTTCTACTAATTTTTTAGCATTTTCAGAAACTTCACCTATCATATACATTCTAGATGCATCTGAATAATACCCATTTAATATAGTAGAAACATCAACATTTATTATGTCACCATCTTTTAAAACATAATTATCTGGTATACCATGACATATTTGATTATTCACTGATGTACAGCAACTTTTAGGGAATCCACCATATCCAAGTGGCGCTGGTGTAGCTCCTTGTGATATTGTATAGTCATGCACTATTTGGTTAACTTCTTCAGTAGTCATCCCTGATTTAATTTTTTGCCCAACCAAATCTAAAATTTCATTGTTTATCTTAGCACTTTCTTTTATTTTTTCTATTTGCTGGGGAGTCTTTATTAAACTTCTATGTGGAACCTCATAACCTTTTGACTTAAATTCTTTTAATTTTTCATCAAAACTCATATGGCACTTTTTATATTTTTCACCACTACCACACCAGCATTTATCATTTCTTCCTATAATCATTTATACTCTCACTTCCTTAATATATATCTATAATATTCTTGTTTTTTCTATAGGTTTTCTTAATATATAATTTTTCTCTAACTTTATTCCAACTTTCATTTTCACTATTTGTCTTGCATGAGGGGCTGACTCTATTGGGTTACCTTCTTCATCATACATTTCTTCTATTGTAGTAAACATTGTATCTTTGAAAGGCCCTATAACTTCAATTTTATCTCCCACATACATTTTATTTCTCTGCTCAACTATATATAACCCAGTTTCTTCATCATAATCTTTAACTAATCCTATAAAATCATAATTTCTTATATAAGAAGCTGATTCATAGTTATTAGAATTTTCATCAGGTCTGTTTAAGAAGAATCCAGTAGAATAATCTCTATGACTTCCTTTTTTTAGTTCTTCCAGCCAAATAGGATTAAATTCCCAGTTTTCTGGATCTTTATAATACTCATCTATTGCCATTCTATAAGCTCTAACTGTTGTTGCTACGTAATATGCTGTTTTCATTCTTCCTTCTATTTTTAATGAAGTTATTCCACTTTCAAAAATTTGCGGTATATATTTTATCATACATAAGTCTTTTGTATTGAAGAAGAATTCTGGATCAATATCTTCTACAACAGGAGTATATTCACCCTTATTTTCTTCCATTAAAGTATATTTCCATCTACAAGATTGAGCACATGATCCTTTGTTTGCATCTCTTCCTGTTGTATAGTTGCTTATTGTACATTTTCCTGAATAAGACATACACATTGCACCATGAACAAAAGCCTCTATATCCATATCCTCTGGAATATGTTCTCTTATTTCTTTTGTTTCCTCAAAAGACAACTCTCTTGCTGTTACTATTCTTTGAGCACCTTTATTATACCAAAAGTTTGCAGCAACATAGTTTGTTGTACTTGCTTGAGTACTTATATGAATTTCCATGTTAGGTATAGTTTCTTTTACTATTTTGAATACACCAGGATCTGATACTATTACAGCATCCACTCCTATTTCTTCTAACTCTAATAAGTAGTCTCTAAGTACTTGTAAGTCTTCACTTCTTGGTATTATGTTACAAGTTACAAAAACTTTTTTACCTTTTTCGTGTGCAAAGTTCACACCTTCTATCATATTCTCTTTAGTGAAGTTTTTTGCTGCTGACCTCATACCAAAAATTTCTCCACCTATGTAAACAGCATCTGCTCCATATTCAAAAGCTATTTTTAGTTTTTCTAAATCACCAGCGGGGGCTAATAATTCTACTTCTCTCATTTTGTCTCCTTTATTTTATATATTTCTAGTAATATATACAATTAATATACTTTAATTATTAAATTAAGATATTATAAATATGTTCTATTTGAACTTTTCCATACTTATTATACCACAATATCTCACATATAAATTAAAATTACCCTTAGAAATTGTTTTTAAGCATGTTAATCTATTATATATAACCTTCTTGTAATTAAAAAAAGAGCAATAATATAAAAATATTACTACTCATTTAAATCTTAATTTTCATTTGTACATTCTATAATTTTAACTTTATTATTTTCCTTATTTAAATTTTCTTCACTTTTTACTAATGGAAGTATTTCCTTTTTGTATACATATTTAAATCCTATAATACTTAAACATACAGAAGCTAACTCCGCAATAGGAAAAGCCCACCACACAAGATTTAGATTATTAGTTTTAGATAGTAAAAATGCTACAGGAAGTAGTACAACTAACTGTCTTCCTATTGATACAATTAAACTCATCACTCCATTACCAAGAGCTTGAAACATGGAAGATACAACTATGCAGTATCCTGCAAATAAAAAACTAAGGCTAATTATTCTAAGAGCTGGAATACCAATATTTATCATTTCTTCTGATGCACTAAATAAATTTAATAATTGTTTTGGAAAAATTTGAAATATACATAAACCAATAATCATTATTATTATTGCGTAAATAATACTTATTTTTACAGTTTCCATCAACCTATCTTTATGCTTAGCACCATAATTATAGGATACAATGGGAACCATTCCATTATTAATACCAAGTACAGGCATAAATATAAAACTTTGTAATTTGAAGTATACCCCAAATACTGCAGTTGCTGTAGAAGTGAATACAAGTAAAATTTTATTTATACCAAATGTCATAATTGATCCTATAGATGCCATTATAATTGATGGTATACCTACTGAATAAATATCTTTTATTGTCTTTAAATTAGGCCTGAAACCTTTAATTTTAACTTTAATCTCTTTATTTTTTGTACTATTTAGATAAATACCTAAACTCATTCCACTAACTTGACCTATTACAGTAGCAATGGCTGCTCCAGTTATACCCATTTTAGGAAATCCAAACAATCCGAAAATTAGTATAGGATCTAATATTATATTTATTATAGCTCCAGTTACCTGAGTCATCATTGAATATATTGTTTTTCCTGTAGACTGCATCAGCTTTTCAAATACTAATTGACCATATAAACCGAAAGAACAAGTAGTACAAATAATTAAATAGTCATAACCACCTTCTACAATTTCTTTTATATCTGTTTGCCACTGAAAAAAAGATTTGCTAAATAATATCCCCACAACAAAAAACACAAAATAACTTAAAACTGCCAAGAATATTCCATTATTTGCTGCCTTATTCGCTTCTTCAAACTTTTTTTCACCTAAAGATCTAGAAAGTAGTGCATTTATACCTACTCCTGTTCCTACTCCAACAGCTATCATAAAATTTTGTACTGGAAATGCTAGAGATACTGAGGCTAAAGCATTTTCACTAATTTGAGATACAAAAATACTATCTACAACATTATATAATGCTTGAACCAACATGGATATAATCATTGGAAGTGATATTGTTATAATTAATTTATTTATAGGCATAATTCCCATTTTATTTTCTTTAATTATATTTTCACTAGACATATATCTAATCTCCCCCTTCATAGTTATAATAGTTGCGTAGACAACTATTATTTAATAAATAATGGGCATTATAACTATACAATAGTTAGGAATACCCATTAATTTAAGTGTATATATAGTGAATTATATTGTCAATATACTCATATATATTACATTTTTATTATTTAATATTAAAATTCAATAAATAAAAAGAAATTAGTTTTTCAACTAACTTCTCTTTTATTTATATTATAAGTAAATAAGTTTTAAAACAAATAATACTGCAAGTACTACCATTATTACCGAAACTTTTTTTCTTTCTTCTTTTGGTGTAATTAAATTGTATAACACATTAATCACTACATATGATAAAACACCAAGTGTTAAACCATCACCTATTGAATAAGTAAATGCCATAGCTCCTATTGTTATGAACGCTGGAACACCTTCTGTAATATCAGAAAAATCTATATCTTTCACTGCACTAAGCATTAAATATCCAACATATATTAAAGCTGGTGAAGTAGCGCATGATGGTATTGCTATAAATATTGGTGAGAAAAACATAGCTACAATAAATAATACACCTACTGTTATGGCAGTATATCCTGTTCTACCACCTTCAATTACACCTGTTGAACTTTCAACATAAGTAGTAACTGTTGAAACTCCAAGTCCTGCACCTATAGTTGTTGCAAATGCATCTGCAAGTAAGGCTCTACCAACATGAGGTACATTTCCATCTTCATCTATCATATTTGCTTTAGAAGCAACACCAACTATAGTACCTACTGTATCAAAAAAATCAACAAATAAGAAAGTACAAATTACTAAAATAAAGTTAGTTAAATTTGCAGGATTTGTAGCATATCTAAAATCTAGCTTACCTGCTATTGGCAATGGACTTTCAAATTTAAATATTCCATTTGGTAAATATATTCCTAGGTCTGCAGCAGCTGATGGATTAGATAGAGCATATCCCCAAGCAATCAATGAACAAGCTACTATACCTATTAGTATTGAACCTTTAACATTTCTTTTGGATAATACTGCTATTATTACAATTCCAACACAACTTATTAAAACTGGGGCAGTAAAATGTCCCATAGAAATTAATGTAGCATCACTATTCACAACAAGACCACAGTTAATAAAACCTATAATTGCTATGAATAAACCTATACCTCCAGATACTGCCAATTTCATATTTACTGGAATTGCATTTACTACTGCTTCACGTACTTTAAATAATGATAAAAATATGAAAATAATACCTTCAACAAATACTGCAGTTAAAGCAACTTCCCAAGATACTCCCATACCTAAAACTACTGTGTAGGTAAAATATGCATTAAGACCCATTCCAGATGCTAAGGCGAATGGTAAATTTGCAATAATCCCCATTATAAAACATCCTATTGCTGCCGCTAAACATGTTCCTGTTACCAATGCTCCTGCAGGCATACCCGCTTGTGATAATATACTTGGGTTGACAGCTATAATGTATGCCATAGTTAAAAATGTTGTAACCCCTGCCATTATCTCTTTTTTCATATCTACTCCCTGATTTTCAAGAATAGGGAATAATTTTGTCATAGTATTCGATTCCTGTTTTGCCACTTGCATTACTCAAAACACCTCCGTAATTTACTAATAAATTAATCTCGAAATTTTATATTCTGATATTCATATGAAATTGATAATTATATAAATAACAATAATTCATTTCCATATAATACCATTTTACAAGTATAATTTTAAAATATAAAAATCATAATGTCAACATAATTACGAATATATTTTATTTAAAATAAATAATAATTCGTAATTGTATTAAATCACTAAAATTTCGTAATCGAGTAGGAGCTAAATAATTATTTTATTTAGCGTCCTCTCACACCACCGTGCGTACCGTTCGGTACACGGCGGTTCATTAAGTTCCATGCACTTTTAAATATCTCTTGGAAATACTCATATATCCTATTTCTTCTAGGTATTTATTTGTAAGTGTTTTTGATAGGATTGGGCTACCGGATATTCTCCAGTAGCCTTTTCTTGTATTTGAATATTGGTAGGCCTTATATTTATCCATTCCAAGTTTAACAAGATTCTTACACTTCGTCCTTGGTAATTTCCATTGTTTCCAGATACATGCTCTAAGTCTTCGCCTAATCCATTTTTCAATATTTTGTATATTGCCTTTAGCTTTCGCTATGCCAAAGTAATTAATCCAACCTATCATAAGTTGATTAAGTTTCAACATTCTCCATCCCATATCTATTCCTTTATTTCTATTTGTAATTTCTATTACTTTAGATTTTAGTTTATTATATGAGCTTTCATGTATCCTTATTTGGGCGCCGCCCTTTGTAAAATAGAATGAAAATCCTAGAAATTTTCTGCGACTAACTAAGTCAACGGCACTTTTCTTTTCATTTATTTTAAGTTTTAATTCATTTTCAATTAATTTCTTAATACTGTTTAAAACTCTTAACCCTGCTTTTCTACTTTTAACGTAGATATTACAGTCATCTGCGAATCTACAGAATTTATGACCTCTTCTTTCTAATTCTTTATCAACCTCATCAAGCATTATATTTGATAGAAGCGGACTTAATGGTCCTCCTTGGGGAGTTCCTTCTTCATTTGATACGATAACTCCATTTAACATTATTCCACTTTTAAGATATTTCCTTATTAAGTCTAATACTCTTTTATCTTTAATTTGTCTTGATAATCTATCAATTAAAATGTCATGATTTACTTTATCAAAGAATTTCTCTAAATCCATATCTACTACCCATTTATATCCTTCATTTATATATTCTAAGGATTTCTTTATTGCTTGATGCTGACTTCTGTTTGGTCTAAAACCATAACTACTATTAGAGAAAATTGGTTCATATACAAATGTCAACGCTTGTGCTATTGCTTGTTGTATCATTCTATCTACTACTGTTGGAATTCCAAGCATCCTAGTCCCACCGTTAGGTTTAGGTATTTCTACCCTTCTAACAGGTGATGGTTTGTATGTTCCATCTAATAATTTAGATTTCATTGTAGTCCAGTGCTTTTTGCAATAGTCGTGAAGTTCATCAGTCTTTATTCCATCAACACCGTGACTACCTTTATTCTTGATTACTCGTTGCATAGCACGATACATATTATCTTTTGCTAAGATTTTATCGAGTAAATTATTAGTAGATATTTTTGCACGGTTCTCTATTTCTACCTTCGGTAATACCGAAGCTACGCTATGCACTCCATGTTTATTTCCAGTTTCCAACTTTACTTCCACACGGTAGCCTGAATATTCAGTTGTCTGCACTTTATCCACGTTCTTCAATTTATCCAAAGTTGAAAACCTCCTTAATGTTCAGTCCTTCCTATTGATTGCGCAGTCAATAGTACTATGACGTCTGCTGACTTCTGATAGTTCAATTACATATCACTATGTAGGTTATCATCTAGGAAGTTCATCCTCTATTAATGATATATCTATCAGACCTCCCCAGGTAAGAGCAACAACCTTCATCTCATATATCTGCTACATTTACTATTAGAAATTTTGGATAGTGTTGGACTTTGTCTTGTTACGCAAACTCGTCCGTTTCCAATAGCCTCATATGTAGTTCGTGTTCCTCAGACCAAGACTTTGCCGTAGGCTTCCTTCAGATTCCACCTCACGATGGACACCCTTGCCATTAGCTAGCGGTTCCCACTATCAAGCCCGCAACGGACTTTCACCGTCAAGTTGTTGCCCATGCTGGGCACACATAAAAAATAGCTTATTTTTCAATAAGCTATTTTCAATCTAGTTTTTGTGTCTTACTCTAAGGACTATATTCATTTTATCCGCCAACTTTTGTGATTCTTCAATTTCTTCATTACTAATCTCGTCAACTACAGAAAAATTAACTTCCTTGACATATCTTTTGCAGTCTAGGGCAAAATCAAGTAATGCATCAAAGGATTTTTCACCAAATTTTGGTCTTGTAACTTCATTGTATCTACTTTTATTAGGTGCATTTAAGCTAATGGATACAGAGTCTATATTGTCATTTAATAACATTGCTGTTTTCTTACTATGAATCAAATCAGATAGACCATTAGTATTTATTCTTATTTTCAAGTCTGAGATACTTCTAATATATTTTGCAATTTCTATAACTTCATTTATTCTTACTAGCGGTTCACCATATCCACAAAACACTATTTCATCATACTTTTCTAAATTAAATTTTTTAAATTCCTCTTTCACTTCTTCAACTGTAGGTTCATGATCTAACCATAAACTATCACTATTCCCCACATGATCTGTTTCTTTTCTTATGCAGAAAACACAAGAGCATGGACATTGATTTGTTATATTAACATAAAGGCTTTGTTTATAATCATATAAAATTGTCATTTTTCAATTCCCCCATTTTTATGCTTATTTTACCATTTCTTTTATTTTTAATTTATCAAATACTAAACCTATAACTACAAATACTATAAAACTTCCTATTGGTTGAACAAGACCTATTAATGATAGAACAAAAGCACTAACAAAACTTCCATACATTATTCCTTCTGCAACCATATATAAAACTGTTCCTATTATTCCTGCTATAATTGCTGCACATACATTTCTTGTATTAATAATTTTTTTACTTTTATTTGTAAAAAATAAAACAAGTATGGGCTTTATTATTATTGTTGCTAAAGCCCAGTTTGCAGCTCCTGTAAGTATGTCTGCCATACCAGCACCTATTGCTGCTGCACAAGCTGCATAAGGTGTAGGAAGCAACACTGCTGCTAAATATATAAAAGCATCACCTATATGAACAAATCCACCATTACCTCCTACTGGTATATGAAGAAAATAAGCTATTGTAATACATATAATTCCTGCAAATAAAGCTGCAGATACCAATGTTCTAGTTTTAGATGATACATTTGTTTTTTGTTGTTTTATATTTTCCATTATCTCTCCTCCAAATTCTATACTCTATGTAGATAATTATAATACACCTTTGTATATTTATTATAATTATACGTATTATTCTTGCATTGTATCAGTACAATTATTTCAAAATAAAAAAGAGGAACCTTAAAAGGTTCCTTTTGTTATTTTTTCATACCATCTTCCATTTTGTCTTTTACATCGTCAGCTTTATCAGTAACATTAGACATCATACCTACCATATCGTCTTTAATTTCCATAGTAGTATGTTTCATTGCATTAGTAAGTTTTCCAGCTGCGTGGCCTATATTACTAACAGTATTTTTCATTCCATCTCCTACTTTATCTAAACCTTTTTTCAAATCATCTTTCATATTTCCCATATCATTTTTTAGATTCATATTTATACCTCCTATTTATTTCTTAGATATATTTTTCCTTAATTTATTAAAATTATTTATCTAAAAATAAATAGTAAATAAAACAGAATTTTTTTTACTTTCCATTTTATAATAAAGGTTATGACTTTTTAGGATTTTACTTACTATATAAAGGCCTAATCCACTACCACCAGTTTTTCTATTCCTAGATTTTTCCACCCTATAGAAAGGATTAAATACTTCACTTAAATACTTCTGTTCAATTGTAACTCCCGTATTTTCTATTTCTACAACTACTGTTTTACTTGCTTTTGACTTAAATGCCTTTACAATTATTTTTTCGTTTTTTGGCGAATATTTAATAGCGTTATTGATTAAATTATTTAAAACTTTTATAATTTTTTCTTTGTCAGCTTTTATAAATAATTTACCTTCCACTTTATATACAAGGTTTAAGCTCTTATTTTCAATTAAATAACTTTGTCTATTTACTAATTGCTCTAACATTTCACTTAAATTAATAACCTCTATTTTTAAATCTTTTTCTTGTAGTTCATTCTTTGATATTTCCATCATTTCATCTACTAATACTTTTAATTCTTGTGTAGATTCATAAGATTTTTTCAAGTAGGTTTCTCTGTCTTTATACTTACCTACGTTATATATCATTCCCTCTAATTGACCACTTATTATTGTTATTGGTGTTTTCAATTCATGGGAAATAGTTGCAATAAACTCTTTTCTTTTTTGTTCTTCTTCTCTTTCCTTATTAATAATTTCAATTAAGGGTTTTGTTATTGTCTTAGAGTAAATATATGCTCCAAGTAGAGCTATAAAAAAGGCTGAAAATATTATAAATGGTAAAATATTTCTAAGTACTGTATTAGCTTCATCTATTGGTTGAAGTGGCATTACAATTTCTAGATAATATAAATTAGGGCTCTCTTTTAATTTTATAGTAGCTCTTATTGTATATTCCTTTATCTGACTAGACATTGGAATATTTCCATTATATTTATTCGTAATATGTTGTTCATTTTTACCAAAAATAATAAATCCTTTATCATCTGTTAATATCATTGCAACATTTTGTTTTTTCCCTAAAAAATAAAGTCTTTGTTGCAACTCTTCTAAATCATAAAACTTAGAATCTTCCACAATGGAACTGACACTGTTTTTTAATAGTTCAATTTTATATTGGTGATAATATGCTGGCATAAAAAAATATAAAGTTAAATAAACTATAAATGCTAAGAATATAAGAAGCCCTGAGGTAATAGTAAATAACTTATATTTTATATTTAGGCTATTCCAAAACTTCAATATCTTTTTCAAGGGTATAACCTATTCCTTTTACAGTTTTAATATATGGTAAGCTTATTTTTTTTCTAAGATTTTTTATATGAGCATCAACTATTCTTGTATCACCATAATAATCGTATCCCCAAATACTATCTAATAAACTCTCTCTTGTTATGACTTGAGGATATTTTTCTATTAACGTTTTTAAAATATTAAATTCCTTTAAAGTTAATTCTATATTATTATCATCTAATTCTACTGAGTAAGTATTCAAATCTAACTTTATTTTTTCAAAGATTAAAAAATCATTACTTAAATTACTTTTTCCACGCCTTAAAACGGCTTTTACTCTTTGAATTAAAACATTAAATGAAAATGGCTTTGTTATATAATCATCACATTCCAACTCAAATCCCTTTAGTTGATTACTTTCTTCGTTCATTGCAGTTAAAAATATAATTGGCACATTAGAACTTTTTCTAATCATTTTACATACAGAATAACCATCTAAGTTTGGCATCATTATATCTAATAATACTAAATCGTATTCCTTTTTTTTAAATAACTGTATTCCTTCTATGCCGTCGCTGGCATAATCAACATCATAGCCTTCCGCTTTTAAAAACTCTACTATTAATTCTTGTATATTCACATCATCTTCCATAACCAAAATAGATGTATTCATTTAATCACTCCTATAATTTTATATAACTTAAATACCTATTATTTCATTTTCTTGTTAAATAATATAAATATTTTACTTCTATATTATAATACATATGTGAATTTATGATGAAATTTTTATTCAATTCTATGCTTTATATAATATAATTTTGTACTAAGATTTTAATTTTTATATTTAAATAATTGTATAATCTTCGCAAAATCTTATATTATAATAATAAAAAGTTCTGGAGGTATAAAATTGAGATACGTAATTGTTAGTGTTGTAAAAGGAGAAGGTGGAGATTTTAATAATAACTTAAGAAAAGAAGTTTATAAAAAATTTAAAGCAAAATCTTCAAAATTACCAGCGCATTTTACTATTAAGTCTCCTTTTGAAGAAAAAAATATTAAAGAAGTTGAAGAAGTATTAGAAACCTTTGTAAAAAATAATACTAAAACCAACTATATTTTGGATGGATATGATCACTTTGATGACAGAGTAATTTTTATGAAAGTGGATATGAGTGATGAGGGTAAAAAGTTGCATGATAGATTAATTGATGAACTAAATAAAATAAATTATATTAACTTTAATGAAAAAGATGGGAAAAACAAAATTTTTCATGTAACTGTAAGTTCTAAAAAAATTAATAAAATATATACTGATTTATGGAATTATGTTAATCAATTTCCTTTTAAATTTCATTGTGACTTTGATAATATTTGCATATATAAATGGGACGATAATACTTGGAAACTACACAAAGAATACCTTTTTTAAATATTACTGATTTATAAACTATATATATTTATAAATATATAATAATTATTATTTAATTATGATTTTCTTTTTTGAATTAAGTTAATACTAATAAGGATGTAAGTATTTATCTTTAATTTATTTTACTTTTTTAGTATGGTATGGTATACTGTACAAGTTATTTTTTAGAAAGGAAAATTATATAAATGACAACAAAACATAAAATTATCAATATAGCTGTTATTGCCCACGTTGATGCTGGAAAATCAACTTTAGTTGATGCTTTCTTATCTCAAAGTGGTGTATTTAGAGCAAACGAAGTAGTAAAAGACTGTGTTATGGATAGTAATGATCTTGAAGCAGAAAGAGGTATCACAATATATTCTAAAAACTGTTCTATAAACTATAAAGATTATAAAATAAATATAGTAGATACACCAGGACATAGTGACTTCTCTTCTGAAGTTGAACGTGTTATTAAAACTGTTGACACTGTTGTATTACTAGTTGATGCATCTGAAGGACCAATGCCTCAAACAAGATTCGTGTTACAAAAATCTTTAGAATTAGGTTTAAGACCAATACTATTTATAAACAAAATAGATAAGTCAGATCAAAGAGCTGAAGAAGTTGTGGATGAAGTATTCGATTTATTCGTAGACTTAAACGCAACTGACGAACAATGTGAATTCCCTATCATATACGGTATAGCTAAACAAGGTATAGCTAAGAGAGAAATGGATGATGATTCTACAGATTTATCTCCTTTATTTGAAACTATAGTTGAACATGCTTCTGCTTACCCAAATTATGATGATAAGCATCTTCAATTACAAATATCTGCACTTGCATACGATAACTTTGTAGGAAGACTGGGAATAGGTAGAGTTTACAAAGGAACTGTAAAAAGCGGAGAGCAAGTTTCAGTTTGTAAAGCAGGAGAAGTTGTAACTAGAGGAAAAATATCTAAACTTTCAGTTTATGAAGGATTAAAACAAATTGAAGTTGACAAAGCTCACTCAGGAGACATCGTAGTAATATCAGGTATACCTGATATATCTATAGGTGAAACAATTTGTGAAGTTGGACATCACTTACCAATGGAAATGATACATATAGAAGAACCTACACTTTCTATGAACTTCTTAGTTAATGATTCTCCATTCGCTGGTAAAAGCGGTAAATTCGTTACTACAAGACACTTAAAAGATAGATTAGACAAAGAATTAGAAGTTAACGTTGGTTTAAAAGTTGAACCAATGGATACAACTGATGGATATAGAGTATCTGGTAGAGGTGAACTTCACTTATCTATACTTCTTGAAAACATGAGACGTGAAGGTTATGAAATAGGTGTTTCTAAGCCAGAAGTTTTAATGCACAGAGATGAAAACGAAAAATTACAAGAACCAATTGAAAAAGTTATAATAAACTGTCCAGAAATTTACTCTGGTACTGTTATAAATAAAATGAACTTAAGAAAAGGTATGATGGAAGCCATGTCTATAGAAGGAGATTTCGTTAAAATAGAATTCTCTTGCCCTACTCGTGGACTTTTAGGATACAGATCTGAGTTTATAAATGATACTCGTGGTGAAGGTAATATGGTTCGTTCATTTGCTAGATACGAAGATTACAAAGGTGAAATACCATCAAGAGCCAATGGTGTGTTAATATCTCAAACTAACGGTTCTACTATGGCTTACGGATTAGCTGCTTTAAGTGAAAGAGCTACTATGTTCGTAGATCCAGGTGTAGATGTATACGAAGGTATGATAATAGGTATGAACTCTAGAAAAGATGATATGATAGTTAACCCAACTAAAAACAAAAAGTTAACTAATGTTCGTGCTTCTGGTTCAGATGATGCTATAAAATTAAATGCTGCAAGAACATTTACTCTTGAAGAAGCATTAGAGTTTATAGATGATGATGAATTAGTTGAAGTAACTCCAGATTCTATAAGACTTAGAAAGAAATATTTAAACGAACACGAAAGACTTCAATACAATAAGAGAAGAAGATCTTCAGGACAATAATAAATAAAAAACAGAGATTATATTTAATCTCTGTTTTTTTATTTCAACTATTCCCAAAAGACTTTCTTATAGTCCTCTTGAAACTTTTAATTTATCTTTATATTTTCAAATTATTCATATCATAAATTCCTTAAAAATATAAAAAGGGGCTGTCGCACTAAAAAAATAGGGCGATGCCCTTTTTGCATAAAAAAATAAATCCCAAGTTCAAAAGATCTTGGGATTTTTGTATAATTATTTTATGACCAAACAAAATATTATACAAATTGATTATACTAAGTATGGTGATAATTATCAATTAAAATTACCACTAGAGATTGATTATTTAATTCCAAAAGATGATTCAGTGAGGTTATTAAGTCAAACTATAGAGGAGATGAATTTAGAAAAGTTATATCAGACTTATTCTCGAATTAGAGAAAATACAATAACCCCAAGAGAAATGTTAAAAATCATTGTTTACGGATATATGAATAGCTTATATTCTTCAAGAAAAATAGAAAATGCATGCAAAAGAGATGTTAATTTTATGTATCTTTTAGGCGGAGCCTCCGCTCCAGATCATTCAACAATTGCCAGATTTCGTAGTATACATTTCGCACCAGTATCTGAAGAATTACTTGCCCAATTAGCAAATATGCTTGCAGATAAAAATGAAATTTCAAAAGAAACAATATTTATAGATGGTACTAAAATAGAAGCGTCATCTAATAGATATACTTTTGTTTGGAAAAAAGCTGTAACAAAAAATATGCAAAAAATGATGGATAAAATACCTAATTTCGTTTTAAAATGTGAACAAGATTTTGGTATCAAATTAATTTATAAAAACAAAATCAAAATGCATCATCTAAAAAAATTACTAAAAAAACTTAAGAAAATAGCAAATGAAGAAGATGTTGTATTTGTTTATGGTAAAGGTAAAAGAAAATCGCCTATTCAAAAATCTATTGAAGAATTAGATAGCTATATTGATAGATTAAAAAAATACACTAAAGATTTACATATAATGGGTGAACGTAATAGCTACTCTAAAACAGATAAAGATGCCACTTTCATGAGAATGAAGGAAGATCATATGAAAAATGGTCAATTAAAACCTGCTTACAACGTTCAGTTTGGAGTTGATTCTGAATATATAGTCTGGATAAGTGCAGGACCTCAACCAGCTGACACAACTACTCTAATACCATTTTTACAAAATGCAGAGTCATATTTAAGTTTTAAATATCCTAAAGTAATAACTGATTCAGGATATGAAAGTGAAGAAAACTATGTACATCTAGAAAAAAATGGACAACAATCATTTATAAAACCAGCTAATTATGAAATTAGTAAAACAAGAAAATATAAAAATGATATTGGTAGAATGGATAATATGTCTTACAACGATAAAGATGACTATTATCTATGTAAAAACAATAAGAAATTAACTGTTACTAGCACAAAAACCAGAAAAAGTACAACTGGATACAAGTGTGAAATAACTTGTTATATGTGCGAAGATTGTAAAGGATGTCAATTTAAAACTAAATGCATTAAAGGAAATAACTGTAAAACTCCTTTAGAAGATAGAACTAAAAAACTTAATATTTCAAAAGTATTTAATGAAAAACGTAAAGGAAATTTACAAAGAATAGTGAGTACCGAAGGTATTCAACTAAGAATGAATAGAAGTATTCAAGCCGAAGGAGCATTCGCTCAAATAAAACAAAACATGGAATTTAGAAGGTTTTTATGTAAAGGTGAAAAAAATATTTTAGCGGAATGTATTTTATTAGGAATGGCTTATAACATAAATAAATTGCATAATAAAATACAAAATGGAAAATGTAAAACATCCCTTCATCCTTTAAAGAAAATCGCTTAATTTTAATATAGATAGCTAAAAAAACGGTATTTCAAATACCTTTATTTGTCATGCTTATTTTTAGTAAATATAAGTGAAATAAAATTATTTTCAGTAGTTTTGAGTTTTAAATAAGTAAAAAGGAGCTATCGCCCAACGATTTTTCAATCGTTTATGCGACAGCCTCTTTTTACATATATTTAAATAGATAAAATTATTTTATTCTTTTATACTCAAAGTTATTCTTCTATTAAGTTTAACTCTGATAAGTATGATAAAAATGATAACCCAAGCATTATAACTACTAATACTGCTGTTATAAGTACAATTGCCATATTAACTCCTCCTTTTGTTATTATTATAATACCCCAATATGAATAATTTATGAATTTAATAGGAATTCTAATTCTTTTTATATTATTTTATATAAAATAATAGTTGATTTTTTTAATGATAGTAATATTTTATCATAATTTTACTTTATAAAGAGTTAAGACTTTGTAATATTTTAATATAAATAGTATTATTTTCCATACATTTTAATAATTTTTCTTGACATCCCTAAAGACTTTGGTTAGAATTTATAATAATTTAATATAAAAAAGCAATGATTAGGAAGAGTAAATTTTAATCGATTACCAGAGAGGGAAATTCATAGGCTGAAAGATTTCCTTAATTAGAAATATTGAAAACTACCTAGGAGCTTCATTCTGAAGTTATCTTTTGATTTTAGTAAGAATAGACGTTTTACATACGTTATATGTAACAAGTGGATTTTTTAATCAATTTGGGTGGAACCGCGGGAATATACTCTCGTCCCTGTTTTAGGGATGAGAGTTTTTTTATTACAAAAAAACATATTTTTATGAGGAGGTACAAATATGCACTTTATAAGTACAAGGGGATGTAGTGAAAAAATAAAGGGGTCAAAAGCTATAGTAAACGGACTTTGCTCTGATGGTGGATTATATGTGCCAACAGAATTTCCCAACTTAGAAGATAAACTTAATAAATTTATTGATCTTACCTATAAGGAACTATGCTTAGAGATTTTAAAACTATTTTTAGATGATTTTACCGAAGAAGAATTAAAATCATGTATTAATAAGGCTTATAATGATAAATTTGATACAAAACTAATTGCACCAACTAAAAAAATTAATAACCATTATTTTCTTGAATTGTATCATGGACCTACATGTGCATTTAAAGATATGGCTTTGACATTAATGCCACATCTTCTAGAAAAATCACTTAAAAAAAATAATGTTAAAGAAGAAATAGTTATTTTAACAGCAACATCAGGTGATACAGGTAAAGCTGCTTTGGAAGGTTTCAAAAACTTGAATCAAATTAAAATAATTGTTTTTTTCCCAGAGGATGGTGTAAGTAATATCCAAAAACTTCAAATGACAACTCAAGAAGGAAATAATACTTCTGTTGTTTCAATAAATGGCAATTTTGATGATGCCCAATCTGCCGTAAAAAATATATTTAGTGATGAAGAATTTAATAAATTATTGTTGAAAAACAATTATATACTATCTTCTGCCAACTCTATAAATATTGGCCGATTATTACCTCAAGTTGTTTATTATTTTTATTCTTACTTAAATTTAGTAAAAGGTGAACATATTAAATTAGGTGATAAAATAAACTTTGTTGTACCTACAGGTAATTTTGGTAATATTTTAGCAGCTTATTACGCTAAACTTATGGGATTACCAGTTAATAAATTAATTTGTGCTTCCAATGAAAATAATGTACTATATGACTTTTTTGACACTGGTAAATACGATAAAAATAGAGCTCTTCATTTAACAACTTCTCCATCTATGGATATATTAATATCGAGCAATTTGGAAAGACTTTTATTTGAAGTTGCTAACAGAAATCATAATAAAGTGAATTCTCTAATAAACAACTTAAATAATAAAGGCTTTTATGAAATAGATAAAGATATGAAATTAAATTTAAATACTTTCCATGGAGAATATGCTACACAGTCTGAGGTAAAAGAAAATATTAATAAAGTTTTCAAAGAAAACAATTATTTAATAGATACACATACATGCGTAGCTTATACTGCCTATGAAAAATATAAAGAAAATAATTCTGAGAATATAGCTACTGTAATAGTTTCTACTGCAAGCCCTTATAAATTTAGTAAGGACGTATTATCTTCTTTGGGTAAAAATATTGAAAATGTAGATGAGTTTCTTATTTCAGAAAATCTTAGTTTAGAAACTAATACAAATATTCCATTACCAATAAAAGATTTAAAAACTGCTAAAATTCTGCATAACAGAAATTGCGAGAAATATGAATTGAAGAAAGAAATTAAAAATATTTTAAAGGTGTAGGTGATAATATGTTAGAAGTAATAGTTCCAGCTACTAGTGCAAATATTGGACCAGGATATGATTGCCTTGGAGTAGCTTTAAATTTATATAATAAATTTTATTTTGAAGAAATAGACGAAGGCATTATAATTGAAGAAAAAGAAAACGAATATATAAATGAAGATAATATGGTATACAAATCAATGCAATATTTTTTTGAAAAAGTCAAACCTAGTATTATCCCAAAAGGTATTAAAATAAAAATTGTAGATGAAATACCTATATGTAGAGGTCTAGGAAGTAGCGCAACATGTATTGTAGCAGGACTTGTGGGGGCCAACTATCTTAGCAAGTCAAATTTAAGTAAAGAAGAAATATTAAAATTAGCAACAGAAATTGAAGGGCATCCTGATAACGTTGCTCCTGCTATATATGGAAATATGATCGTATCATTTATGGAAAAGGAAAAAATATACTATGATACTATCAAAGTTCCTAAACACTTAAGATTTTGCGCTCTTATACCAGATTTTAAACTTTCAACAGAGAAAGCTAGAGCTGTGCTACCAAAAATAATAGAACATGATGATGGTGTTTTCAATGTATCAAGAGCAACTCTCTTAGTTACAGCCTTTATGAATAATAATCTAGAGTTACTAAAAGTAGCATGTAAAGATAAATTTCATCAAGAATATAGAAGTCCCTTAATAAATGACTATGATAAAATTGTCAGTCATTCAAATAAATTAAATTGCTTGGGTACGTTTTTAAGTGGTGCAGGTCCAACTATAATGTCTCTTACTTCTGATGAGGATAAGAATTTTTTACCTGAAATGCAGTCTTATTTAGCAACTTTAGAAAATAAATGGCAAATTAAAGATTTACATTGTGACTTTGAAGGTGTTGTTTTAAATATTATATAATAGTTCATCTTAATATGTAATTTAAATTAATATGTAATTTAAAGGCCTACACATTTTTGTGCATACCTTTATCAATTAAAAGATATAATTTTTTAAGATTATATCTTTTTTCTATTTAAACAAATTTATTTTTGTCAAATATTAAATTTTTATAAAAAGGATTTTATATTTTTTTTAAAAGGTTTATAATATTAAATAGGTCTATTATTTTTAGTCATAATTTTTTTCAAGTATTGATTTATTTTTAAAAAATTATTAATATATAATAGATGTTTTAATAATAAAGGAGAGTGATCAAAAATGGACAGTATTCCGATACTCTTGTTTCGGACTGTAAGACTTTTTAATCACTTAATAATATCTATTTATGACTAATACCCTTTTTATATATTGGTCTTTTAATAGATATCATTAAGTGCCAATATATAAAACTGAATAAAGGATGTGTTGCCATGATAAGATATTACAAAACAATTGAGACAAAATTAGAAAAACTTAACGACTTTGATGAAGGTTGTTGGATAAATCTTGTTGAACCAAGTCATGAAGAAATAAGATACATTTCAGATAGATTTGATATAGATATTGATAGTATCAATGCGGCTCTCGATGAAGAGGAACGTTCAAGAATCGACGTGGAGGATAATCATACATTAATTTTAATAGATATTCCCATAGATGAATCTGACTCTGACTCTGCTCACTACTCTACTATTCCTCTAGGAATAATACTTACTAGTAATTCTATAATTACGGTATGTACTGCTCAGAGTAAAATTTTAAATGACTTTATTGCTGGTCATATAAAAGAGTTTTATACTTACAAGAAGCCTCGTTTTATACTTCAAATTTTGCACAAGAACGCTACTTATTATCTATTGTATCTTAGAAGAATTAATAAAATGACTATTCAAATAGAACGTGAAATACACAAGTCTATGAAAAATAAAGAGCTAGTTCAATTATTAGAACTGGAAAAATCTCTAGTATATTTTTCCACATCATTAAAAGCAATTGAACTAGTTTTAAACAAAATGCTTCGTACGTCTACCATAAAAAAATATTCTGAAGATGAGGATTTATTAGAAGATGTTATTATAGAAAATAGACAGGCCCTTGAAATGGCTTCTATTTATGGCGATATACTTAGTAGGATCATGGATGCTTTTAGTGCTATTATTAATAATAATCAAAATAATGTAATGCAACTTCTAACTGTTGTAACACTTATTTTATCAATACCTACAATGATCTCAGGGTATTTTGGTATGAATGTGGAAAATATTCCATTTTCAAGAGATCCCAATGGATTTTGGATAATACTATTTATTTCATCAATTATTTGTTTAATATTATCAATACTTTTATCTAAAAATAAATTGTTGTAAGTATAATTCATCATAACCTTGAGTATTGATTTTTAACCTAAAAATACTAAAGTATATAATAATTTCTTAATAATATAAAGGTGCTTATATGAGTTTTCATTTAAGCACCTTTATTTTAATATTCTATTTTCATTTCATACTCAATATCTTCAAATTCATTTTCTAAGTTTTCACTTACTTCTAAAATATATTGAGGTATATATTCATCTTCATCTTCTTCAAGAATTTCTTCAAATTCCGCAACTAGTCTTTTATTTTTATCCACATCTAGTTCTAAAAGTTCATTATAAATTTTTTCACTATTTTCATAATAAGCTTCACTCAAATCCTTAAATATATTTCTGCTTTTCTCATAAAACAAATAAGCTAGCATATATTCACAATTTTTGTCTTCTTTTTTTAAACCTTCTACAAAGTATTTTTCACTTTCCTCTATTTCTCCCTGTTTAAGAGAAAGCTGACCTAAATTGTAAATTGATTCAACACATCCCTGTTCCTTAGATTTTTCATACCAATATTTTGCATTTGTATAATCATTATAATGATTTTCATAGATTAAACCTAGCATATGTTGAGAATATGTATTATTTTCGTTGGCACTTATATCAAACATATTCTTAGCTTCTTCCTGATTTCCTTCATTATAATATATTCTTCCCAAATGAATACGACTATTTAAGTGATTATTTTCAACAGCAAAAATAAAGTACTTTTTAGCTTCTTCATAATCTTCTAGTTCCTCATATATTAATCCCAAAGAATAGGCAGCATAAATATCATTATTTTCAAATGCCTTTTGATACCATACTATAGCTTCATCAATATTATCAATTCTTCTAAAAATATCCCCCAATTTTATTTGACAAGATATAATAGTAGAATTTCGTTGATAATAAGAAATAGCTTTTTCTATATCTCCAGTTTGATCATACAAATCGGCAATATTTTCTATAGCTATTTTACATCCATCCACTATTGCTTCATCATAGTTTTTTATAGCTTTATCGTAATTTTTATCCTCAAAATACAATCCAGCTAAATTATTTTTAGCTTCTACCATATCATTAGAAGCCAAATCATAATACATCTTTGCTCTTTCTATTTCATTCTCCTTATTGCATAAATTAGCTAATCTGAATTTGCATAAAGGATTATCATGGGCAATACCTTTTTCATAATATTCAATAGCATCTTCTCTTTTATCTTGTCTATCGTATAAATATGCTAATCTATACTGTGACTTTGAAAATTCGCTTTTACAACTTTTTAGATAATATCTTTCGGCTTCACTTTCATCCTTATTAATTTCCATTATTAAACCCATATTGTAACATCCCTTTGCATGAGATGAACGATATAATTGCTTATATATAGAAATAGCATTCTTTTCATTGTCATTTTTTCTATGCAAGATAGCTAGATTATATTTACAGTCATCAGAAAGTAACACAGACCCTTTTTTAAAGTATTCTATAGCTTCTTCTTCTTTTTCTAAGCTAAGATACAAAATGCCTAAATTAAAGCATGCACAACCTAAATTATCATCCACCGCGATTTTTAACCATTTCTCACTTCTTGAATAATCACCTAGTTTATAATGCACTACTCCTAGATTATTTTGTGCCTTTACATTACCTTCCATTGCAACTTTTTCATACCAATATAATGCATACTCATATCCTTCTAAATCATAATACATATTTCCCAAATCAAATGCAGCATTTTCATTGCCATTTTTAAATGCCATAGAAAACCATCTTTCTGCTTCATGATATTGCTTTTTGTTTAAATATATTTTTCCTAATGAATACTGTGATTTTACATTTCCTTCTTCAGCTGATATTTTATATGGTTCAATTGCCTCATCAACTTTTCCCATCTTTTCTAAGATAACAGCCTTTTTATGTGTTAATCCAGATTCTTTAGGTAAATCTTTAATTTTTCCAAAAGAAAATTTTGAACTCATCATCTTTTTTACTCCTATTTAATTTAATATAATAATTCCAATAATAGATATTATATTACATTGTATATACTTCATGAATAATTTTTCAAAATTGTAATAAAGATGTAATTTTATGTTTGCATTATTACATCTATTATATTATTTTTATTATTACTTTTATTATGCAAAAAATGAAAAACTTGATTAATTAACAAAAAAAATATATTATATATACATTGACAATATAATATTATATATTACAGGAGGAATACATATGGATTTAAATTTATTATTAAAGATTTGTCTTTTAGTAGTTGTAATAGGAATTGGTTTTAAACTATTAAAAGTTTTCACATCTATAATTTTTAAAGCAGCATTATTTATTTTAGTATGTTTATTGGTGTTTAAATTTTTTAACCTATTTTAACTATAAAAAACCTCTTAAAACTTATTTCTATAAATCAAGTTTTAAGAGGTTTATTTTAATATTTATTATTTCATTTCATTTAAATCATTACTATAAATAGATTTACGGTAGGTATATTATTAACGACCATAATTATAACTTCCTTTTTCACAATTAATTTTTAGGCCGTTTCCCGTTGATTTAAATAAAATATTACCACATTCATCACTTCTATGAACTTCTACGTTTTCTTTTTTCAAAGTTTGCATAGTTTCTTTATTAGGGTGACCATATCTATTGTTTTTACCAACAGTTATTACGGCATATTTAGGATTAATTTTCTTTATAAAGTTAACACCTGAACTAGTATTAGAGCCATGATGACCTATTTTAATTAAGTCAACTTCTTCCACATTTATAATCCTTTCAATATTTGTTCCAACATCTCCCATAAGCAATATTTTGTCATTGCCATTTACATACTCTAAAACAATGGAATTATCATTTGGATCCTTTAAATTTGCTGCTGATAATACTTTAAATTTTGACGTCCCTAAATAAAATTCTGTACCCAATAAAGGTACACTAGGATATAAGTTCTTATTAGACATGGCAGTAATAAAATCTGAATAAGTTTTTGTATTAGCATCACCATTACTTACATAAACAGCTTCTACAGGTATTGAATTAATTACAGCATCCAATCCTCCTATATGATCAGCATCTGGATGTGTAGCTATAACATATTTTAGCTCTTTAACACCTATATCTTTTAAATAGTTGACAACAGTCTCTTCATCATCATTATCTCCTCCATCAATAAGAACTGCTTCTCCCCCTTGTCTAATAAGTATGGCATCTGAATTTCCCGTATTTATAAAATGTAATTGCCCTTCATAAACATTAGATATTACGTCTTCGTCTTTTTCTTCACTGGATTTTTTTTCTTTTTTATTTGTGCTTAAAGAAATTTTATTAACTGCTTCTGATAATAACTGTGAGTCAGCTATTGCTACATTTAATTTAGGTGTTGAAGTTATGAAAACACACAAAGTTATTAAATAGCATATTAAAGTACGTAAAAAGATTTCTTTTTTCTTTTTGTTTTTTATTTTTTTAATAAAAGCTTTAAAATTACATACTAATGATGGTGTCATCAAAAGAAGCAAATAAAGGGATATATCATTTATATCTTTGGATGTTCCTAAAAGAAAAAGCAATGTAGTTAAAAAATAATATATACTAGCTTTTTTTTTCTTCTTAGAATTATTACTTCTAAATCCTGCAATATATTTTTTCATATTATGTATTCCTTTCCATATTATTCCTAAATATTATTATAACTGAAATTTTTAAAGATTTATGTAAATTTTTGTAAATTTAATACCTTAATATATATCTTATATTATTTTGTATTGGTTTTTATTTTCAGAATAAAGTTAATATTACATATTATTTCAAAATATTAGTAAAATTTTATTTTACTTGTTATAATAGAACTTATGGAGGGATATAAATGAAAAATAATTTAAAAAATATGATTACAGAAGTTTTAGGTATGATTGTGGGATGTATACTACTAAGTTGTGGTATAAACATATTCTTAGGTCCTCATACTATTGCACCAGGTGGCCTAAGCGGTCTATCTGTAGTTTTAAGTAAAGTTAGTGGTTTATCTGTGTCGACAATAATGTTAATCTTAGGTATACCTCTAATAGTGTTTTCCGTTAAGATCTTAGGGAAAAGAGATTCTTTAAAAACTTTATTCGGCATGTTACTACTATCTGGATGTATAAACTTAACATCTTCATTTTCTCAAATTTCAGTAACAAATGATGTTTTACTATCAGCAATAACAGGAGCTATACTTAACGGTCTTGGACTTGGAATTATATTTAGAGTTGATGGTTCCACTGGGGGAACAGATTTAATAGCCTTAATGATTAACAGAGCAATACCAAGCATTCCAATATCAAAATGCTTAGTATTTTTAGACGGACTTGTTGTACTATCATCTGGTATAGTTAATAAAAACTTAGAAACAGCTTTATATTCTGCAATTAGCTTATATGTCATAGTAAAGATGGTAGACTTTATTGTTGCAGGATTTGATTATTCTAAGAGCTTTATGATAATAACAAATGAAGAGGAAGCTCTAAAAAATGCTATTGTAAATGACATGAATAGAGGTATAACAATTCTTGATGGAAAAGGTGGATATACTGATAATAGTAAAAGTGTATTAATAGTTGTTGTAAATAAAAATCAAGAAGTTCATTTAAAAAAATTAATCAAAAAAGTTGATAAAAATGCCTTTATTATAGTAAGTGATGTGCACGAAGTATTTGGAGAAGGATTCGCTCCTATAAGTGCATAAATTTATACAAATGCAAGACTTGTAATTTCCTAGCAATATATTATAACTATATTTACTTTATTAAAAAAGAGGTATAAATTAATGAATATAAAAATAGCAGCAATATGTAATAGTGATTTAAGTGGAAAGCTTCTTAAAGAAGCTGGATCTAAACTAGGAATAATTGTAAATTATGAAATCCAAAATGAAAAAGGTATAATAAATAAATTATCTGAGAATATTATACAAAATTCAAATATAGTATTATTTGTAACTGAAAAAGAAGTGGAGCAAATTGAAGAAATAGAAAGATTTATAGATCGAGAATATTATGAAGTATTACCTCAATTTGTTATAAAAAATCCTGAAAATGTAATTTCAGAAATAACTTTAGACTTAAACTAAAAAAGAGAGAGAATAATATCTCTCTTTTTTAGTTTATTTTCTTTAGATCAATATAAGCCTCTATTTGAGGAATATAAATCATGTTCTCCTTTAAGTGAGTATTGCCAAATTCCTTTAGCTCATTACCATCTTTATCTTTAGTGATTTTATATTTTACAACTTCACTATTATCATTTATTTCAGCATGAAAATACATTCCTTCATATTGTTTAAATTTAAAATCAAAGTCGTCTCTAGTAAGTTTAATATTAATATTACTCATTTTTACCATCCTTATTAATCTATTTTAATGTCTTTTAAAAACATTTCTAAAAGGTCAATACCATAAGAAGATAAAGGATAATTACCTTCACAAATGCACCAATCGTATAAAACTGCTCTTTCTTGCATAGCATAAATTTTAGATAACTCCCAAAATGATTTATTATTTTTTATTTGATTTCTACTTTGACCTTCACTTATTATTTGTTGCAAAACTTTATAATATACTCTTTGTTGATCTAGTAGGTGCTTTTTTCCTTTCTTAACAATTTGTGATGAATATAAAATAGATAATAATTCTACAGGTACACTTTCTTCTATAAAACGAAATAAATGCCTACTGGTTTCTATAAGCTTATCAAAGCTATTCATGTCATCGTCTAATGTACCCATTATTTTTGTGTATTCTTCATCAAATATATCTGATAAGGTATTCAATAAATCATCCTTTGCACTAAAGTAATGATAGAAATTTCCTTTTGATATCCCACATTCATTTATTATTTGATCCACTGTTGTTGCTTCATATCCCTGTTCATGAAATAATTTCCATGCAACAGAGGATATTCTATTTTTGGTTGAATTTACTTGATCCATTTAATTTCCCCTTCATAACTTATTACTAAAACATATATTCTTTTTAAGTTCATTATAACATAAAGAAATGACCTATTTCTAGGTCATTTCAATATATCTATATTTTATCATTCCAAAGTTTCACTCTAGCATATATATCTGTTGCTGCTAATATGCCTGAAACAAGAGCATACCCATCTGGATTAAATGGTTTTAACTCATGTACATTTTCCAAACTTATTCCTCCAATTAAAACAAATGGCAGATTAACTTTTTTTATTATTTCATTTAAAGTGTTAAAAGAAACTTGTTTAGCATCTAATTTTGTACTTGTTGAAAACATTGATCCAATACCTAGATAATTAGCTCCATCTTTTTTAGCTTGCATAGCCTCTTCAACAGTTCTAGCTGATACTCCTATAATTTTATTTTCACCTATTAATTTTCTTACTGATACAGCATCTATATCACTTTGGCCCACATGAACACCATCAGCATCAACTAGCAAGGCAATATCTACTCTATCATTAATAATAAATGAAATATTATATTTTTTAGTAAGTTCTCTAAGCTTTATGGCTTTTTCTAAAAACTCCTTGCCATCAGCATCTTTTTCTCTAAGTTGTACCATAGTAACTCCAGCTTTTATAGCCTCTTCAATACATTTATAAAAATCTCTTCCTTTTAATAAATCTGAATCTGTTACTAAATATATTTTAAGATCTTTTTTTAACTTATTTATATCTATCATAATAATCTCCTAGCTTGCCTTATTAACAGATTCTATGTTAGTCATTTTTTTAATTTTTGATAAAGGCAATATTGTTAATACTATAGAACTTAATAATCCTTCTACACCTGTTCCTGATAAGTTATAAGCCATAGAGTAGGCTATAGGATTCCATCCTTCCCAAGCATATTCTGCAAAGAAAACACATCCTGAAAGTATATGAGAAGTTTGTTTTAGAAGTACTGCAAGTAAACATCCTAAAAATATATTTTTCTTTGTTTCAGATCCAAACAATCCACTTACTCCAAGTAACATTGTTGGTAGTATATAATCAAGTAAAAACTGCGCTGGATGAATTATATACGCTCCACCTATTAATGATATTAACCCTGCAACTAAACCACAAGTCATACCTGTCATTGGCCCATATAAAAGTCCTATCATTAAAATCGGAAGAGATGACAATAAGTTAATTCCTCCTCCTTGAGGATATTGTATAAGTTGTATTTTTGATAAAACAAAGCTACAAGCAGCAAATAGAGCAATAACTATCATAGTTTTTGTATTTAATTTATATCCTTTTAAATTAAATACATAAAAAGCAATTGGTACTAAACATATTATAAGCATAATTGTATTTAACATTACTTAACCTCCTTATAAGCCATATTCCAAAATTCCATTTCATATAAACTTCCCTTTATAAAAATCTCTTTTAATTTTTCTTTTTTGTTGTCGTCTATATTTTTACATAGTTCATTTGAGAAATCTATATTTTTCTTAGCACACATTCTGTATTCTTCACAAGAATATGACTCTATCCATGCAGCGTAATAATTATTTTCTAACTTATCTTTATATATTTCTTTCATTTCTTTAGCTATATAATAATAACTCCAAGCACATGGCAGTACTGCTATTATTAAATCTTGAATATCTCCTGTTAATGCTATACTTTTCATAAAATTAGTATAATTTTCATTTTCTAATTTAATATTATGTTTTTGAAGAGTTTTAATATCTTCACCTAAGTCTTTTAAATAAGCTATATGTGTAGCACTTTCATCTTCCATAATTCCATTTATGCTATCTTTAAAAAATTTCATATGTTTTACATCATCGCTTTTTATAAGTCCCGTGGCATAAACCTTAGCATAATCTAAAAGATATAAATAATCTTGAACTAAATAATCTCTAAATTTTTCTTTATCTAAAGTTCCTTGTCCCATTTTTACTATAAAAGGATGTTTTAAATATTCATCCCATATTTTCTTACTTTCATTAAATAAATAATCTGATAATAGCATATCGTCTCCCTTTCTACTATAATGAACAATTAAGTTGTGCTAATTCAATTTTTCCATATTTATTACAAGTATCTTCATTCAAAATAAACATTTCATCAAATAGTTTTGTTTTAAAACTTCCTATTGATGGATTTTCTCTATTAGCTAATTCTCCACAAAGAGACATTACTAAAGTCCCCATTACTGCTGCATCTATTTTATTTTCTGTACATGGTAAGAAACTTCCTATTAAAGATGTGCTCATACATCCTGTACCTGTTATAAATTTAAGTTTTGGTGTTCCATTGCTTATTTTATAAATTTTATCTCCATCACTGATTACATCTATTTTCCCTGAAGCAACTACAACGCACTCAAGTTTTTTAGCCACTTCTTTAGCAATAAATGATGCGTCACTTCCATCATCAAAAGAATCTACACCTTTACCTTTCACATCTAGTCCACCTATAAACTGAATTTCAGATATATTCCCTCTAATTACATCAAATTTAACTTCATTTAATAATTTATTAGTTAAATCAGTTCTTGCTTTTGTAGCAAATACTCCTACTGGATCTAATACAACTGGTTTATTGTACTTATTAGCAGTTTTTCCTGCTAATACAAATAAATCTAGTAGCTCACTATTCATTGTTCCTATATTAATAACTACACTACTAGCAACTTTAACTATGTCGTCAACTTCTTCATAAGAAAAACTCATTAACGGACTTGCCCCTATAGCTAGAGTTGTATTAGCACAATCTGTTATAGTAACGTTATTTGTATAGTGTAATACAAGTGGATTTATTTCTTTAACTTTCTCTAATAATTTATACATAATATCCCCCCTATGTTTAATCAAATTTATAAAAATGATGTACCGGTCCTACTCCTTGACCTATATCAAAGCTATGTCTTATGGCCTCTGTAATATATTCTTTACTAAGTTTTACTGCTTCTTTAATGTCATATCCTAAAGCTAAATGAGATGTAATAGCAGAAGATATAGTACACCCAGTTCCATGAGTATTTTTCTTATTTATTCTTTCACATTTATAAACTTCAAAAGTGTCTTCTCCCATTAATACGTCTACACAATCTCCATCTAAATGACCCCCCTTCATAAGCACAAATTTAGGTCCTAGATCAAGAATTGCTTTACCTGCTTTTTTCATATCTTCCACTGTATTTATTTTTATATTACTTATTTCTTCAGCTTCAGGAACATTTGGTGTTACTATGTATGCCTTAGGTATAAGATATTTAATTAAATTATCCTTAGCTTCTGGTCTAAGAAGTGAGTACCCACTTTTAGAAATCATAACTGGATCAACAACTAAATATTCATAGGGGTATTTTTCCAATGATTCCACTATATCTTTAATTATCTCTGGAGAAGATACCATTCCTACTTTGATTGCTTTTGGTGGTATATCTTCACATACAGCTTTTATTTGTTCCTTAATTATTTTTGAACTAAGTTCTTCAACATAAAAAACTCCTTGTGTGTTTTGAGCAGTAATGGCTGTAATTACACTCATACCATAAGTTCCTATGGCAGAAAATGTTTTTAAGTCTGCTTGTATTCCTGCCCCCCCTGATGAGTCTGAGCCTGCAATCGTTAATGTTGGTATTTTATAGTTTTTCATATTTTCACTCCCTCCAATTTGTTAATGATTATATAATTTCCTTGCAATAAAAAAATGCTATACCCGTAGGCATAGCATAATATAAACAAGTTTAAAACCCCTTATGTGGTTATAAAATTTGTGATGCTTTCCTACGCTGGTATTATCCAGATCAGGTACAAGGGTCGGTAAAAACCTCTCAGCCAACGGCGCCCCTAGCAATTTATTTACTTTAACTTCATTATAATTCATTTATAAAAATTGTCAACTTTTATTTATTTTCCCAGTTCTTATTTGAAATTTATCTTTGACTTCATCTATAAACATTTCTGGATTATTTATTATCCATATTTTTTTAGATTTACTTAATTTTTTAATATAATATTCTAATTTCATAGCTTGGCTTTTATTATGACTTTCAAAAAATACTTCTAATCTATCAAAGCCTTTAGCTCTTGTGTATTTTGAATTAATACCTAGCATATGTTCTTCCATACGCCTTATTATATCTGTAGTATAACCTGTATATAATGTATTATCTTTGCATCTAATTATATATGTATAACACATGAATCTCCCCCAATAATTTTATACTTTTAATTATAACTATAGAGAACAAAATTTTCAAATTAAAAAGAGCTATCAAAAATTTGATAACTCTTAAATAAGTACTATTCTACTTTGATTGCATCTACTGGACAACTTTCTTCTGCGTCCTTAGCATCATCTTCAGAATCCGATGGAACAGTATCAACTATTACATGAGATAAATTATCATCACCCATTTCAAATACTTCTGGACATACAGATGGACAAACACCACATCCTATACATAAGTCTTTATCTACATATGCTTTCATTTCTTACCTCCAAATATGAATTTCAATATCGTATATATTATTATCAGTTTACAATAAAATAATACATTAGACTGTATATATTTCTAGTAGGTTTTGTCTAAAACATAACTAATTATTGGTGTTATAGTACGTTTATTACTTCTATTAATGCTCACACATTTTTCCAAATTTACCATTTCAAAAGATTGATTTTTATTTATATTTTTTTTAAATTTTGCTTTATCTATTCTACTTAAATCATTGAAATTAATACAACCTTGTAAGAAAAAGAACTTTATATTTTTTTTAATTTCTTCATCCTCAAAATTGTATTCAACTATATCTTCTTTACTTTGTAAATTCATACTCACACAAAATAGAACTATGTTTTTATTTTTTATAATATGGTATTTTTCTTCTAAATAATCTCCTAAATATATTTTAGAATTATATATGGGGCTACCAAATATAATTGTTTTATATTTTAACAAATCCCATCTTCCAACATCAGATATTTCATACAAATCTGCATTTAGCTTTATAGCTAACCATCCAGCATATTTCATAGTACATCCATATTTAGTTTTATACACAATGGCTATTTTTTTATCATAAGGCACAATAATCCCTCCATATTTTTATATATTAAAAATACAGAGGGATTATGAACTTTTTAAGAAACTATATAAACATTTTTTCTCCTAAAATCGAAAATGACTGTAAGGCCAAATATGCTCTAATGTCCAAAGAAGTACTGTTATTTTTTATTATTTCTTTTGCTTCTTCCTTTGAAACTAAAACAGCTTCAATATCTTCATCGTCTTCTAAAAATTCACTACTTATCTCACCTTCACATATACAATAAACAAAGGCTGCAGATTCATCTGTCATTCCTGGTGATAAATATACTTGATTACAACTAAGGTCTTTCTTTATTTCTGTCACATCTAGGCCTGTTTCTTCCTTTAACTCTCTAATTACAGTACTTTCAAAATTTTCATCATCACCATCTACAAGTCCCGCTGGTAATTCATAAATATGTTTATTTATTGGTACTCTAAACTCTTTTATTATAACTAACTTTTTACTTTCTTTGTGATATGCACATATTATTACTGCATCTACTTTATCCTTTTCATTTTGAAGATAAATGCCTTCTAATACCTCTTTTTTCTTTCTTGATGCAACTGTCCAATTTTTTTCTTTGTTATTTTTATTTAAATATTTAACATTATATAAACTTATAAATTTTGTTTCTACCAATGATGTAATATTTTTTATTTTACTCATATTTACCTCCTATTAAATAAACTAAAAATTCATTTCTTTACTTTCTTTTACCTTTTTATTTAAATAGTATTCTTCAACTCTTTTAATATTATCATTTAATAAGTTATTTATTTTTCTCCTATTTTAACTTATTTAAATCACCAATATTTTGTACAGATAATGGTAACTCTAAATTACTTTTTTCCATAAGTTCTTTATTTAACAAAATGTCTTTTGTATACCCACTTTCCACAATGGTTCCTTCTTTTAATACTATTGTTTTATTGCACGTATCTAAAATCATATCTAAGTCATGACTTGCAATTATTTTAGTATATTCAAAGTTATTTAATAAATTTATTAATCTTCTTCTTGCTTTTGGGTCTAGGGCTGCTGTAGGTTCATCCATTATTAATATTGATGGCTCCATAGCTATTGCTGTTGCAATGGCAGCTAAATTTTGTTGTCCACCGGAAAGTCTATAAGGAGGTCTATTTTTCAAATGCTCTATACCTACTTTATTTAATGCACTTATTGTTTTACTTTCTACCTCTTCTTTATTTAATCCATAATTTTTAGGACCAAATGCCACATCTTCATATATGCTTGTTGTGAATAATTGATTTTCTGGATTTTGAAAAACAAAGCCTAATGTTCTTCTTATTTTAGCTAAATTTTCTTTTTTCATAGGAATACCTTCTATGGTTATGCTACCTTGTGATGGCATCAAAATTCCACAAAGTTGTAATAATAATGTTGATTTCCCTGCTCCATTAGAGCCTACTATACCTAAAGAATCTCCTTTTTTTAGACTAATATTAACGTTACTTAAAGCTTGAAATTTATCTGGATAAATAAAGCATAAATTATCAATTACCAAACTAGTATCATTCATTATATTCCCCCCATTACTAATGCACCTAAAAATAATGGTATATTTACATACTTAACAACAATAAAAAATATAATCCAAAAAGTAATGTAAATAAAATCATTTTTTTTAAAGCTTTCATTTTCCAAAGATATGTACTCTCCTGAAAACCCTCTAAGTATCATTGCATTATAAACAACTTCTGCTCTTTCAAAACTTCTAAGTAAAATCTGACCTAGAAGAGAACCACAAAATTTTAAATTTACTCCTTTTTCATTTGGTGCTCTTAACATATAAGCATTATAAACTTCTCCAACACTTTCTATAAGCACAAAAATATATCTATAAGTAAAAACTATTTGATTAGTAAATATTTTAGGAACCTTTAAAAATCGAAGACCTCTTGATAACCCTTCAATACCAGTAGATGATATTAGCAAAATACCACTAGATATTGTTAGTAGGCCTTTAAGCATTAAACTTATAAAGGATATCATTCCTAAAGTTATTGGTATCATTCCTATTCGACTTATGACAGTTCTTTCAAATATAAGATTAAATATTCCTATACCTAATAAAAGAGGTAAACCAACTAATGATATTTTCCATATACTCCTAAATGGTATATCACCTAAGTATACTGTAACAATTATAAATAAAAGTAAAGGCAATAATCCAATTATGTCATACTTATGAAAGGAGATTACTGTTATGATATATATTAAAGTAGCTAGTATCTTTACAACTGGATTCAATTTATGGATTATGCTTCTCTTATTTGATATATCATCTACACTTTTCAAATTATAAATTGATTGTATAAAATTAATTTGCATATAAACATCCCCTATTTGTAAATATTTTAATTTAATTATACTATAATTACTTCATTTTTTAACAGTTACTACCAATTTATTTATTTCAAATAGTGTCTTTTATTCATTTTTTCTGTCCCAGTGAATATATTATCAGAAAAATTTAATAATATTACTATATCTACATTTTATTACTTAAAAGGAGTGAAAATAATGGATAATAATAATTCATATAATATTTTTTTACAAAAGCCTGTTGAAGTAAATACTTACTTAAGTTCTGTTCCTATAGTTGGAGAAATAATAGATTCTGACGAAAATTCAATTACTATAGCACCAACATTATCAAATTCAGGTTCAGATCATCACAGAAGCAATTATGACAAGGAAAATACTTATTATTTACCTAATAACTCAATTATTTCACTTAAGGAAATTTAAATTATAGTTATATAATTAAATCGTCAAACATTATTTAATTACAATATGTTTGGCGATTTTTACTTAAGTTTATATACTTTTCTATTATATTATTTAAATTCTTCTAATCTCATACGATATGAATTTATTGCTACATCTCCTAATTTATCAAGTAACTTTCCATTAACATAAAAGCCAACTGCTGCACCTATTCCTGGCATTAATTGAAGTAACTTTGCTAAATCTAAATAGTCTCTATATTCTTGTTGAAATGATTCCCAGTCAAAATCATCAATATTACCTGGTAAATGATCTGAATACTCATCCCAGTTTTCCATTTTATTAAAAACACTTTTACTATGACTTTGAGAAGAAAAAGCCAACTGAATAATATTAAGTATATATAATCTTTCTTTATAATCTCTCACATCAAATCCATAAACTGTAGCAATATCATATAATAGTTTTACTTTTATACTAAGAAGTAATGGAAAGTCAGTCATTCCTAATATAAATCCACCAGCTCCTGTTGCAAACCCTTCCGCCATAGCAGTCTTTTTATAGAAATTTATTTTATTTTTAGCAATTTTTTCTCTTTCTTCTATGGAAAGATTCTTAAATGGTTCTTTAGTAATATATTTATATCCAAATAGTACTGTTTTTACCATGGTTTTAACTGAATTAGTTAATATTTCATGATATTTTCGAGGCAACATACTATTAAACTTTTTTTGTGTATTCGATGCTATCTTATTTATTAATGATACCTTTTTTTCCATTTCTCTTTTCCATAGTTTGTGTTGGACTTTTGCATCAATTATATAATCATCCATATAAACCTCCTTATTTAAAATACATAATAGTTTTATGCTTATTTATATAATATATATTTCCCAAGAAATACATATATATTTTTTTATATTTAACTTAATCATATTTAAAATATAAAGCCATAGTAGTAATATACTATGGCTTTATGAATAATTATCTTTTTCTTTTCTTTTTTTTCTTATTTTTTTTTGCTATATTTTTATCATAAGGATTTGATACTTTTTCCATACTAGGTGGATCCACATTTTTATAAATATTTTTAAAACCCTTCCATGCAATACCTAATCCAAACGCTGCCAAGCAAAGTATTAAAGGATTATATTTAACAAACAATAAACTTATTATAAAAAGTGCTAAACCTCCTAAACTTACAAATACATTGAGCCTTTTCCATCTATCCATATTAAGCCTCCACCAATAAGTATAATTAGATAACTTATTCTATAATACTTAACATAATTCCTTCTTTTTATTTGACAAATTCAAATTATTTTCAATTATTACTGACATAATACTTTCGTATTTAATGTTGGATGGAAGTATTTTTTTGATTAAGTTTAAGTTTTGACTTTTACACTCATCTATAGCTTTTAAGATTTTATTCTTTTCACTTTCATTATAGTGTTCACTTAATTTCAAATCAAAATTTAAAGTATTACCTTCTATAATATAGTCATTAACATAAGTTAGTAAAGTCGCCGGAGATACTTCAACTTCTAAACTTACATCATTCAAGTCTTTTCCTTGATTAAGTAAATCTAAAGCTATTTCGTTATTTTTACGATTATCTCCGTCTATAACTATATTAAGCTTCTTTTTTTCTTGCCAAGCAGGATTCATATTTTTTTCTTCTAAATATTCCTTTACTACTTTAATAATGTCTTCACCATATTTTTTGAATTTTACTGTACCTATACCACTAATATCTAATAATTCTTTTTCACTTACAGGATATCTTCCGCTAATCTCTTTTAGTGTATTTTTAGATAATATTTTATAGAAAATAATATTTTCTTTTTTTGCATAAAATGCACGAAGCTCTTTAAGTCTGTCATAAAGCTCTTTATTACTATTTACATATAAAAATTCATCGTATTGTTTTAAATTATTGTTTTCTTCATTTTTGCCACTTATTTTTATATTATTTTCATTTGTATATTTTATTATTTCTTCAATAAACATTTCACCATATTTATCAAATTTAACTTCTCCTACGCCAGATATATCTAGCATTTCTTCTTTATTTGTAGGATACTTCTTACTCATCTCCATAAGAGTGGAATCAGAAAATACCATATATGGTGCAATATTATTTTTCTTAGCTACAATAAATCTTATCTCTTTCAGTTTATCATATAAATAGTTAACTTCTTTTTCATCTTCTTGTGAAGAAATTTCATATAACATTACTTTTTTATTTCCCTTGATTACTTCTTTTGACATGTTGTTAATTCTTATAATTGCAAAAGAAGTATTATTTGAAACACTTTCTACCATATCTAAGTAACCATGAGATATTAAAGTATTAATAAATATTTTTAGTTCTTCACTTTTATAGTTTTTCATAATACCATATGTAGATAAACTATTAAAACCTAAATTAATTACTTTCTTATTTTTAGATCCTTTTAGCACATCCACAATCATATTTATTCCATAGCTTCTTTTCATTCTGACAATACAGGAGATTACCTTCATGGCATCCTCACTTTTATCAACCATAACTCCTCTATTTAAGCAATTACTACAATTGTCACATTTATTTTTAAATTCTTCTCCAAAGTAATTTAATATATTTTTCCTATAACAATCATTGCTATAAACTAAATCTATTATCTGTTGTAATTTATTATATTGACTTTGTTTTCTTTCCATATTGGATATACCAGAATCAATAAGTAGTTTTTGTGTCTGAATATCTTGTGGTGAAAATAATAAGGTACATCTACTTTTTTCTCCATCTCTTCCAGCTCTACCTATTTCTTGATAATAGTTTTCTATACTTTGTGGCATATTATAGTGAAGAATCCATCTAATATTACTCTTATCTATACCCATTCCAAAAGCATTTGTTGCTATCATTATATTTTTATCATCCTTTACAAATAACTCTTGATAGTGCTGTCTCTCTTCATTATTTAGTCCACCATGGTACTTTACAACAGAATAATTTCTCTTCTTTAGGCTCTCATATATTGCTTCTACAGATTTTCTAGTAGCAGCATACACTATTCCACTATTGTCTTTATTCTTTTCAATATAGTTTAATATATATTCTTTTTTATTGCAGTTTTTAACTATGTCTATCTCCAAATTATCTCTATTAAATCCTGTAATATACTCATTGTAATCTTGCAACTTTAAATTCTTTATTATATCTTCTTTTACTTTAGTGGATGCAGTTGCAGTAAAAGAAGTAATTATGGGCCTTTTTTCTAAAGTATAAATAAAATGTGATATTTTAGTATAACTTTTTCTAAAATCATGACCCCATTGTGAAATACAGTGAGCCTCATCTATTGCAATTTGACTTATATTCATTCTTTTAATAGTGTTTATAAACTCATAATTATCTAATCTTTCTGGAGCCACATATATAATCTTATATTCCTTATTATATACACCATTTAGTATATTTTTTATTTCATTATCTGATAAAGAACTATTTATATATGAGGATTTAATATTCATTGAATTTAAAGTGTCTACTTGATCTTTCATTAAAGATATTAGTGGTGATATAACTATGGTAATACCATCTAACATAAGAGCTGGAATTTGGTAACATAATGACTTCCCACCACCTGTTGGCATTATAGCTACCACATCTTTTTTATTTAGTATGGAATTAATTATTTCCTCTTGGCCTTTTCTAAATTCTTTATATCCAAAATACTTTTCCAATATTTCTATAGGTTTTTTATACATATTTCATCTCCTACATACGAACTTGTGTTTGTTAATAATTATATCCCAATTCATTTCCTTAATACAAGTTTATTATTTAAAATTTTAAAAGATCTTTATATAAATTGAACGTCTTCTTATAGTACTCTTTCATTTTCTCTTTAATTAATATATTAACAATATAAAATCAGTTTTATTATTAACTTTTTGTAAATTTGTGCTAATATTAATAATATGACTAATATTAACAATTATTAAATGACTATGGAGGTGATTTTATGAGTATTCAAATTATATCAATTTTAATCTTCGCTGCAGTAATACTATTTATTGTAACAGAGAAAATAGATAGAACTGTAGCTGCTATTAGTGGCGCTGTCCTTATGATAATAACCAATGTTTTAACTTTAGAGAAAGCTATTTCACATATAGACTTTAATACTATTGGGGTACTTATGGGTATGATGATTGTAGTATCAATAGTTAAAAATTCTGGTTTATTTGAATATATTGCTATTTATGCAGCAAAGAAGTCTAAAGGAAATCCTTGGAAAATAATGGTTTATTTTATTATTATTACAGCTGTATTATCTGCATTGCTTGATAACGTAACAACTGTATTATTAATAGGCCCTATGACCATTGTAATATGTCAGATACTTAATGTTAATCCTATTCCATTTCTTATGACAGAAATAATTGCTTCTAATGTTGGAGGTACATCTACCTTAATAGGAGACCCTCCAAATATTATGATTGGTAGTGCTGCAAATTTAAGTTTTTCTGATTTTATTATTAATGTGGGGCCTGCCGTTGTAGTTATTTTAGTAGCTATAATTATATGTTTTAAGGTAATATATAAAAAAGACATTTCTAATATGGCTAACGAGGCATGTGTTACTTCTTTAGATGAGGAAAAAGCTATACAAGACAGACCTCTACTTTATAAAAGTATCTGTGTTTTATTCTTAATTTTGCTTGGGTTTATTTTTCATAGTAGCTTAAATATAGAATCTTCTATGATTGCTTTATCCGGAGCATGTATTATGCTTATAATAGGCAAACAAGATACAAACGAAATACTAAGTAGCGTTGAGTGGAGTACAATATTATTTTTTATAGGCTTATTTATAGTTGTAGGTGGACTTTCTGAGTCAGGTATTATCGATAACCTTGCAAAGTTTTTAATAAATTTAACAAAAGGAAATACTACATATACAATGTGTCTTATATTATGGATTTCAGCTATAATATCTTCTTTCCTTGATAATATACCATTTGTAGCCACTTTAATTCCATTAATACTTACTATGGAATCTCAAGGAATGAATGTTATGCCACTTTGGTGGGCAACGTCTTTAGGTGCTTGTCTAGGTGGAAACGGAACATTAATAGGCGCTTCAGCCAATGTGGTTTTAGCAAATATTGGTGAAAAGCATGGATATGATATTTCTTTTAACAAATACTTTAAACTTGGCTTCCCAGTCATGTTACTGACAGTTTTTATTTCAACCATATATTTATTATTAAAATATTAACTAGGATGGTGATATAATGAAAATCATAGATACTTATAGCACAAAAGGTGATTCTATTGAAATACTACTTAGACAAATCGGAGCTACTAAAATAACTCGTGTTAGAGGATATTTATATTTTATTAAATTTAAAATTGATGATTTAGATATTACATATACATATAATATAAATCATAAAAATCAATATTTTTTACAAAGAATTGAGCCTTATCCACTGGGCAAAGGTATATTTCATAAGGAAATTGAAATAGTTTCATTTATTCAAAAGGATTTAAGCAAATTTAAAAAAGCTAAAAAACTTGATAATTTCAATAATTTTTTAAACTTAAATAATGCAATAACTTCTTTAACAACAGATGTGGAAAATTTATTTTTAAACTACGGTATTTCTGACGTTAACATTAGTCAACTTGAAGAAACTTTAAATGCATTTTCAGATAAAATTGAGGAATGTAAAAAAGATATTAACAATATAGAATAGAAAATTAAAACATCTTGAAGCTAATATTAGCTTCAAGATGTTTTTTATTTTCTAGTGATGTCCACAATCATGGTGGTTACAACCATTATTAGCAGTAAACTCCATTAATTTATTTTCTTTTAGTAGTTCAATGTTTTCTTTTACGTTTCCTTCAACACCTCTAAATACTTTAGTTCCCATACTATTTAATTTAGATATTGCTCCAGCTCCTATGCCTCTTACTATAACAACATCTACAGCTTTGTTAGCTAAAGCCTTCATTGGTTGACATTTTCCGTGCTCATGATTTAAATCACCATTATCTATTACTTCAATTTCTTCTCCATCTAAATTAACAACTAAAAATTTTGGAGCTGATCCAAAGTGATTATATGGTGTACTTTCCATTCCTTTATTTTCTACTACTGGTATACAAATTTTCATCTTAAATCCTCCCTTTTTCTACAACATTTTGACTTGCCTTTACAAGTATTTCCACAACAGTTTTTGCTAGCTTCAATATTTGTCATATGTATAAAATTTTGATCATCATCATTTATAAATTTCATAAAAGATATACATTCATTAAAAACTTCTTCATTAATTTTATAAAAAACATAATATCCTTCTTTATATCCTGTTAAAATATTTGCTTCTTTTAATATTTTAATATGCTGAGAAACTGCTGAGTCTGAAATCTGTAAATGCTTAGATATGCCTTTTTGGCACATAATCTTACTAGATATAATCATTAAAATTTTCAATCTAGTTTCATCACTTAATGCTTTAAATACCTTTACTAAAGTTTCCATGGATACCTCTTTTTTATTTAAGTGCTTACTTAACTAAATAATAGTACACTTAATTAATTTTATCAAGTATTTTTTTATTTTTATATTATAAATCTTTACATAAAATCATCATATTAAATTAATATTTGTAATTGCAATAAAAAAGAGCTAACATATAATGAATTTTGAATTAAAAGTCATTAATATTAACTCTGAAAATTTTATTTAATATTCTTTTCTTTTACTTTTAATTGATCTAAATATGAAACTGCATTAATTGCTGCTATTTGACCTTGCCCTGCTGATTTAATATAAGAATAAGGTTTACCAGCTATATCTCCACATGCAAAACATCCAGCAATATTAGTATTCATATTTATATCAACTTTGACATGTGATTCATCAACTTCAAGTCCTGGAACTAAAGTTTTTGGTGATGCACTATCTTTTATTACAAAAACACCATCTACATCTATAGTGCTATTTTTAAAGGATACCTGATTTACTAACATTTCTCCTTTTATTTCAACTGGTCTTTCATTTATAACTTCTATACCTGTATCTAAATCATTTCCTCTCATAAGACCTTCGTTTTTATACATTGGAATAAAGTATGTTTTAGATGCTATTTCATTTAAGAAATTTGCTTCTTCTTCGGATTCTTTATTGTACCCTATAATAGCTACAGTTTTTTCTCTATATAAAGGAGCATCACAAGTAGCACAATAGCCTACACCTCTACCTAAGTATTCCTCTTCACCTTTAATTGGTTTCCCATATTGAACGCCTGTTGCCAATATAACTGTAGTAGCTTCAAACATATTTTCGCCACTCATTAAAGCAAAGTAATCACCCATGGCATAAATATTTGTAATTCTATTATTAGAAACTTCAATTCCCATACTATCTATATGGTCTTTAAATTTATTTTTCAAATCTTCTCCACTAATCTCATAAAATCCTAAATAGTTGTTTATTTCTGGAGCTTTTTCTAGTTTGTTACTTAAGTTTTCATTTCCAAATACTATTATATTTTTATTTCTAATCTTTGCATTTATTGCCGCTGAAAGGCCCGCTGGACCACTTCCTACGATTGCTATATCATATCTCATTATTATCACCACAATTCACAGCTCTTATAAATGAGCCTTTATTTTAGATTTTATTTGTTCCTTTGGAACAAACCCCACTATTCTTTGAACTTCTTTTCCATTTTTAAATATTATCATTGTTGGGATAGAAACTATTTTATATTCTTCAGCTATTTCAACACTTCTATCAATATCAACTTTTGCAAAGTAAACTTTATCAGACATTTCATTACTTAAAGATTCAAATATTGGTGTTAGCATTTTACAAGGTCCACACCATGTTGCAAAAAAATCCATTACTACTAATTTCTCTGACTTTCTAACTCTATTATAAAATTGAGAATTATTTAATATACTTGGCATAATTTCTCCTCCTAATGTATCACTATATAATATTAATTTTTTTCAATAAAGGTTAATATTATATGAATAGATATGTATATTATATTTTATTTATACTCATTTTGTAATGTCAA
Organism: Terrisporobacter vanillatitrophus; assembly: GCF_051148895.1. Taxonomy (GTDB): domain Bacteria; phylum Bacillota; class Clostridia; order Peptostreptococcales; family Peptostreptococcaceae; genus Terrisporobacter; species Terrisporobacter vanillatitrophus. The sequence goes on along the minus strand of NZ_CP154625.1, from coordinate 1,921,277 downwards.
AAACTTTATTTAAGAAATTTCCCTAGGTATTGTTATTTCAAATTTAGATCCTTCGTTTATAACAGAATAAGGTTTTATTTTACACTTAAGATTTACACTTAGCATTTTTGCAATAGATAAACCAATTCCTGATCCATCCATATCTTGATTTCTCACATTATCACTTCTAAAAAATCTATCAAATATATATTTTAAATCACTTTCCTTGATTCCAATACCTGTATCTAAGATTGTACAAGTTATTTGATTATCTTTTTCGTCTAGTTTAAAGCTTATCTCGTCATTTTTATCCGTGTATTTAAATGCATTATCTATAAATATTAATAATAATTGTTTAAGCTTATTTTTATCACTTAAAATCAATTGATTTTTAAGATTATTTTCGTATTTTAAAACTTTATTTTGAATATTTGCTATATCAACATAATCTCTATATATTTCTTCAACAAGGTCTACCATATTTACTTCTTCAACTTTCAATTTTGTTATAGAATCTTCTTTTGAAAGAGATAATAAATCTTTAATCATCTTTTTTAGTCTTCTAGTTTCATTCATAGCATCTGCTATAGTTTCCACTTCATCACTTATAGTATTATTAGGAACAGTTAAAAGACTTTGTAATTTGGACGATACTATGGTAATTGGAGTTCTTAGCTCATGAGAGGCATCTTGAATAAATTTAGCTTGTGTATGCCAAGCATTTTCTATTGGTAACAATGCCTTTCGTGTCAAATATAGAGCAACAAAATATGTAATAATAATAGAAAATACTATTCCAATTCCTATAACAAAAAGTAATTGTTTTAGTGATGAAAGCTCAGAATCAATATTTCTTATTATTCTAATTTTCATATTATTTATTGTTATTGATAATTCTCTAAATGTATAATTTCCTTTTTTATAAGTAAAACATGCATTTGTTTGATTACTTTCCTCTGAAGGTACATATTCATTAAAATAGTCACTTTTTGTATAGTAAATAAGCCTATTATTTTTATAGATATAAACTAAATCCCTAGGATCATTTAAAACTATTGGATTTAAATATGAGCTCCTGTTTACTTGCATACTAATATATTCATATTCTTCTTTTAACTTATCATCAATACTATTATAAGTTATGCTTTGAAAATAAAAAAATGTAAAAAGAGAAAAAATAATTAGAAAGCTAGATACTACTAAAATATTTATTTTAATTAACTTCTCCTTAGTATCATTAAAAACTTTTTTATTTATCATCAAACATATACCCAACCTTACGCTTAGTTTTTATGCATTTATCATATCCAAATTTACTTAATATTTTTCTCAAATTACTTATATATACTTCCACAATCTCTATAGTTGCGTCTGATTCCATTCCCCATATTCTATCATATATTTGTTCCTTTAATAATATGGTACCTTTATTTAACAAGAAATACTCTAGTAAGTTAAACTGTTTATTTTGTAATTCTATTTCTTCATTTTTATAAAACACTCTTCTTTTACTCAAATCAAGATGCAAATCATAAAAATCCAATGTATTTTTTGTTTGTAATTTTCCTGTTGTTCTAAGCATTGCATATATTCTTGCAACTAATTCTTCCATATAAAATGGCTTTGTCAGATAATCATTAGCTCCAATAGAAAATGCTTCCACTTTTTCATCAAGGCTTTCTTTAGCTGTTAAAATAAGTATCGGTGTATCTATATGATTATTTCTTATATTTTTCAAAATTTCTATTCCACCTAAACTTGGTAACATTAAATCTAATACTACTAAATCATATATTCCTTGTTTTATCATATAAAGTGCTTCTTCTCCATCTTCGCAACTTTCAACTTCAAAATGTTTTTTGAGCTCCTTTACAATAGTTTGTAATAACTTTTTATTATCTTCCACTACTAATATTTTCATTTTTTTCTCCTACTATTACTTATAATTTCTTCTATATAAACAAAAGGAATACCCCAAATAAGATTTGAAATATTCCTAATTATTATTGTCCATTCTCAACTATATTTACTTTACTTGTGATTAAATCAATATCTACATTACTCTTATTTTCCATATCATCATATGTATAACCCAAAATTTTAATATCGTAATGTGAATCATATAAAGAACTTATTATTTTGTCCTTTTGTTCTGGTTTTAAAATAGAATTATATATTATATGATCAACTCTTACTATTTCTTTATTTTTATCTATTTCTGCAACTTTCAAAACAATATTTCCTAGATTTTTATCTGATATATTTTCAATTTCTATAGTGAAATTTAAATCATTTTGCTTAGCTCTATTATTGTCTTTACTTATTGACATTACATCATAATTTTTACTATTTTCTAAATACTTATTATTCTCATATGTTTTTGTTTCATTATCCTTTAAATTTACAACCACGCTACAATCTTCTGCTATATATGTATAACCTGTAATTTCGATGGAGTCAGTATAATCTTTTGGTGTAAATTGCACCTGCATTATATCATTTGGACTTAATGTTATATCAATATCAATTTTAGAGTCAGATACAACATTATCATTCTTATCCAATTCATCATAAAATAATACTATTTGACTTAAATTCAATTTAGATATATTTTTTATCTTAGTCATGGCAGTAACATTATTTCCTGTTCTTTCTGATAAATTAGTAATTCTATTAGTATCAATTTGTAATGCTTTTGCATTACTACTATTTATAGTACCTGATTCGTATTCACTATATTTTGTTTCTTTAACACTTGTAATAATATTTATACCTATTATTAAAACTATTAATATAAGAATAAGTAAAATTGATTTTTTCATAATGTTATTCATATACTTGCACCTCATTTTCATTCTAATAGGTCATTTCTTAAAGAAGGTTCTTATATGCTTTCATAAAATCTTTTAAGGCCTGCGTTAAAACTTCTTTTTTATTATAAGATGAGTTACTACACAGTCTCTCAAAGTCTTCCCAAGTCTGTTTTTCTACTCTAATATTAACTGATTTAAAATCATTAATTTCTTCATTATCTAGTATAATATCTTTTTTATTAGATAATCTCTTAGGTCTAAAAACTTTATTATCTTTTACTTCTATGTACCAATCATAAACTTCACATAATTTATCTATGTCATCCTGACTAATATTTATTTTTTTATCCTTTTTAAGTATGGTTGATTTCTTCTTACTTACTTTTTCCTTTGTTTCTTTAGTTTTAGTTTTAGTTGTTTCTTTATTTTTAGTTGTTTCTTTTATATCATTTGTCTTTAACTTACTTTTTGAATTTTTTTTTGTATTATTCACACTGTCAAATGATAATTGTGACTCATCAATAGATTTTACATATATTCCCTTTTCTGATTTATATCCACTTTTATTTAAACTTCTTCTAAGTGTAGCAGGTTTTATTTCTAATTCTTTAGAAATATCTTCAAAGGACATATTTTGATTTTGATATTTTAGAAATAATTCTATTCTGTCTTTAGAATTCATAATTGCCTCCGTCATATTCCTTTTTTTATAATTGTACCATAAATTTCTTTCATCACATATATTTTTCAGCAAATCTACTACATAATATTATTTTTCTTCCCATTTCATATAAATAAAACTGCTACATTTACTACTAGAAATTTAGGATAGTGTTGGCCATGCTGGGCACACCACTATAAAAAGCAAGTGAAGTATTCACTTGCTTTAATCTCTTTTAATTATTATGGTTAAAATAAGGAATATAACACCAGTTAATACAATGGTACCACCAGGCTTTAATCCTATATAATATGATATTGTTAATCCTATGATTGTAAAAATTACAGCAAACAATATTGATAGCAATACTGTATATTTATAACTTTTTCCAAATTTCATTGCACAAGCAACTGGCACAACCATCATAGATGAAACTATTAATGCACCTACTGTTCTAGCCGCTATAGATACTGTAAAAGCTGTTAATATGGTAAAAATAAAGTTAACAGTCTTTATTGGTATACCCACAAGTCTTGCTCCTTCTTCATCAAAAGCAATATACATTAATTCTTTATATAATAATATAAAAGCAATTATAACTAATAAACTTATTCCTATTACCATAAATAATTCAAAATCTGTTATTGAAACAATACTACCAAATAAAAAACTATTAAATGATGCTGAATCTTTTACAAATCCTGATAACACACCAGCCAAACCAACTCCAGCTGACATAATAATTGCTATGGACATTTCCGAGTATTTAGGTATTTTTTTTCTTATAAATTCTATACTAAAGGCAGATGCCAAAGAAGCTATTACAGCTGCAAGTACAGGATTAATATTAAACACTAAACCTGCTGCAATACCTGCAAGAGATGAATGAGATAGTGCATCTCCTATCATAGATAATCTTTTTAAGACTACTATAATACCTATGCAAGGTACAATAATAGCAAGTAATATTCCTACAATAAATGCTCTCCTCATAAAATCATATTCAAAAATCATGTCTACACCTCATTCTCCTTACTCATTAAAGATATCTTATTATTTTCAACAACAAATATTTTATTTGTATATTTAGATATTTTTGCAAAGTCATGACTAACAATAACTATTGTTATTTTAGACTCTTTATTTAATTTTGCAAGAAGAGTATACAGTTGCTCTTCTGAAGCAGCATCAATACCTGTTGTTGGCTCATCCAAAATTATAATTTTAGGATCACTAACTAAAGCTTTTGCAATCATAACCCTTTGTTGTTGACCTCCAGATAAGTTACCTATTAACCTTTTTGAGTAGTCCTCCATATTCACAATTTTTAGAGCTTCTTTTACCTTTTGTTTATGTTCCTTTTTAGGGAATTTCATAAATCCAATCTTAGAGTATAAGTTTGCCATAACAATTTCTTCTACTGTAGCTGGAAAGTTTGCTCCACTAGATAGTGATATTTGCGGTACATACCCCATCTTATTTAAATTATTACTTTTATCTAAATCTTCATTAAATAATTTTATTTTTCCCTTTGATGGACTTAATTGTCCTATTAAAAGCTTCATAAGTGTACTTTTTCCACTACCATTACAACCAATAATACCGACAAAATCTCCTTCATCTATTGATAAAATAATATCTTGTAACACATTCTCCTTATTATAAGCAAAGGATACATTTTCAATAGATATTATATTTTTCATATATGCCTCCCAAATTTAGTATGAATTATTTCATTGATTCATACAATACTTCTAAATTTTTTTCCATTACACTAAAATAATCTTCACCATTGTTTATTTGTTTTTCACTTAAACCCTCTAATGGATTTAATACTTCTGTTTTAGCATTTATTTCTTTTGCTATTGTTTCAGCAACTTTTGGACTAACAAGTTCTTCAAAGAATATTGTTTTTACATTATTTTCTTTTGCAAATTTAATTATTTCACTCATTCTTGCAGGGTCTGGTTCACTATCAGGTGTTAATCCTTCTATTCCTTCTTGATTTATATCATAGTCTGAGCATAAATATCCAAAAGCTTCATGAGCAACTATTATTGTTTTATTTTTAATTGGATTCAAAGTATCAGAGTATTTTTTATCTAACTCATCAAATTTTTTGGCATATCTTTCATAATTTTCTTCATAATACTTTGTATTTTCAGAATCATACTTTACTAAAGCATCCTTAATATTTTCCATTTCCATTTTTGCATTTTTTATACTAAGCCATGTATGAGGATCCAAATCTCCGTGACTACTTTCATTCTTTTTATTACTACTAGCTTCTTTTCCTGCCTTATGTATGTCTAATCCTTCACTTGTTTTTACATATACAATATCTTTGTTTTCTATGGTATCTATAACTTTATCCGTCCAGTTTTCAATGCCTGCTCCATTGTAAATAAGCATATCTGCTTTTTCCAAATTTACAATATCACTCGTTGATATTTCCCAGTCATGAGGTTCTGTTCCTGCAGGCACTAAATTTGTTACCTCAACTTTATCTCCTCCAACTTTTTTAGTAAAATCATACAACGGATATATACTAGTATATATTTTTATCTTTCCTTGTGAACTTTCATCAGTTTTGTTTTCTTTACTACAACCTATTGTAAACAACATAGGTATAACTAATAGTAAGGATATTATTTTTTTCATATTCATTTCCAACTCCTTTTTAATTTATATGTTTAATAAGTTTATTTTGTAAATGATAACCCCTCTCATTTGCATTGCTAAATAAATAATACTACTTATATATATATTCGTCAAGTGCAAATCATATGCATTTATATTTTATTGACAAAGTCATATAATAAGTTTATCCTTTTCTTAGTATTACTATAAGAAACATATTATTTTTTATTTTTTAAGGATGTGAAAAGTATGAATAATGAAGACAATATTTTAAAATCAGCCAATTTAAAAACTACTAAAAAAAGAATGATAATACTTTCTGTATTAAATAGCTCCGATAGCCCTCTTACATCTGAAGATATATTAGAACAAGTTTCAAAGGAAGTTAATATAAATTTGTCTACTGTTTATAGGGCATTAAGTGCTCTAACTGAAAAAAATATCTTATTAAAACAATTGAGTAACGATGGGAAAACTTATTATCAAATTAATAATAGAGAACATAAACATCAATTAATATGTTCTTTATGCAATAAAGTTGTATTAGTAAGTTGTTGTCCTTTAAAAAAATTTGAAAATGATTTATGTGATGAAACAGGCTTCACAATCACTAGTCATAACTTAGAATTTACTGGCATCTGTCCTGAATGTGCTAAGAAAATATAACAAAAGTCCTATTCTAGACTTCATCTAGTTAATAGGACTTTTATTTTCTCTTTCACAACTACTTGTAATTAGAAATTTGATAATAAATTAAAAAACAGTATAAAAAAATTTATACTGTTTCTTTTATATTAAATATTTAATTTCTCAAAAATCTCTTTAACAGCTATTCTAGCTTTAGAAGTCTCTGGTAATTCAACTAATGGTTTTCTATTACAATCATATTCAAATATCATTTCATCCATAGGAACCACTCCAAGTAAATTTAAGTTAAATCTTTCAATTTCTCTTTTCACACCATCATTTAGCTCTCCATTAGGTGCTTTATTTACTATTAAAGATGTTCTTCCAACTCTTATTCCCATTTCTTTAGCTAAATCACTTATTCTTGCCACAGCTTCTATACTTCTAGCTGAACAATCACTTATTAGCAATAGATCATCTATTTCTCTAAGAGTTTTTCTACTTAAATGTTCCATGCCAGCTTCATTGTCCATAACTACATAATCATAGTGATTAGACATTAATTGAATTTGTCTTTTTAAGATAGAATTAACAAAACAATAACAACCTTCACCTTCTGATCTACCCATTACAAGTAAATCATATCCATTTCCCTCTTCAACAATAGAATTTAATTCATATTCCAAATATTGAGATTTAGTCATTCCACCTGGATATTGTTCTCTTTTTTGCTCCATTTGGTTTGCTTTTTCTTTTATCTCTCCTATTGTACCATTTAGTTCCATTCCTAATACATCATTTATATTAGAGTTTGCATCTGCGTCTACTACTAAAGTTTCACCCTTTTTTTCTTTAGTAAGATAATCAATAAGTATCCCTGTTAAACTTGTTTTTCCAGTACCACCTTTACCTGCAACTGCTATATTGTATGACATAGCTACTTTCCCCCTTATGCCTTTAGATTTATTTGTTAACTATCTATCTAAATTATAGCAAAGTTCTACCAAATTTAACATTTTTTTATAAAAAAAATTGGCTTTGCTAATTTTCTATTCTTAATATCCCAAAATCTTCTATACATTCATTTCTAATTCGTTTGTAAATTCTTTCTCTATTATGTCTAATATTTCTTTATTGCATTTATTATTTATTTTATTATAATTGTTTAATAATAATTTATTATCATAAGATGAATCACCACAAATATCTACGCCTATTATTTCATGTTTTCTACATATGCCCATATAAATTTTCTTTAATTCACTTAATGTAAAATTTCCTTGATCCCAATCAGTTTTAGCTTCTTTAGAATTTATAATATCTTTATCAATAGATATATATATAGGATAATTAATATAATTTTGGGAAAAATCTTCCCAATTATAATTTGTTTCAATAAACTCTTCACTAAAGCAAATTATTTTATCTCTATATTTTTCTTCAATAGAATTAATTTGTTTTTCCTTAGCTCCTATAATTATAACTTTTTGAATATATTTATTTTCATCCAATGTCTTTTTCACCCAACAACCACAAGACATTAGTTCCTTAAAAAATGAAGGTTGCATATCTGTATGATGATCAAATAAAACTAAAATAAATGGTTGCTTAATTTTTTCCAATATTAAATAAGAAACATAATGATAATTGCCAGAATCAATAAATTTCACCTTTGAATCATAAAATTTACTAAGTCTTTTCCGTATCATTTCTAAGGATTTTTCATCACAATATCTGCTAACATTTTTTAAGTCACTTAAATCAACTATTTCGTAATTTTTGTTTTTGTAAAAGTCTTGATTTTCATAAGTATTATTGAAATTTAATATACATATTTTTTCCATAAATACTTTCCCCCTTTATTCAGATATTTTTATCCTCAATTAGATTTTATTACATTTTATTGAAGTATTTGTCATGTTTTTTCTTAATTATTCTTACAAATAGTGTTCTAAATTGACAAAATATGATAGAATATCATTTATAATAAATTCCAAAATATTTATTATTAAATTCTTTGTTTAAATAAAAGGAGAGAAATATGAATAAAAAAATACTTAGTCTTATAATTGCTCTAAGTCTTCCATTAGCTTTTTTAGTTGGATGTAATAAATCTAAAGATGAGGAATTTGTAATGACTGAAGATACTACAGCTTTAGATGGAAGTGTGGAATACAGCGCAAAAACTTATAAAGATGCTTTTTATTCAACAGAAAATTATTCTGATGAATATTTACAAAATGAGTTTGAAACAATTGTAAAGGAAATCACTTCTAAAGAAGATAAAGAAGAATTAGTAGAATTATTAAAATCTTATTCTAGTGCACAAGATGGAAGTCTTAATATTGTAGAATCATATTTTGAAAAATACGGTAATCAAGGTGGAAATTCTCAAGACGTTACTTTAGATAGTAATGGAATGCATGAGATTTCATCTAGACTTTATAAAGCAACTTTAAATGCTACTAAGAAATACTATGATATTAATGATTTCTACATATACTATAAAAATCAGTTATCGGCTTCTTCAACTTCAAAAGATGATGATTTTGAAAATGAAGTTAAAATTACAACAATAAAAGAATACACTATTGCAAATATTTATAAAAATGCTTACAATGATTCATTTATTTCTAAACTAATAACTTCAATTGAGAATACTTCAAGTAGTGATGAAGCTGTAAATGATACAACTGAAAATGTTGTTAAACCAGAAACAAATGAACCTGTTGTTGATAATAGCAATACTAATAATAATTCTTCTAATACAGATGATTCAGACGATACTTATCCTGAATACCTAGAATTATCTGAAGCTGTAAAAAGTCAAATATATGATGCAGGAGTAAATGCTGCTATAGAATATATAGGTCAAAACATTTCTACATCATCATCAAGCTATTGTAGAGAAATATACGATGCTTTAGAAAATGACAATCCACTTGGTAAAAGCAAAGAAGAAGGATATGAATCTTTCTTACAAGGATTTAAAACTACATTAGAAAACAATAACGTTGAGTTCAAATAATAGAAAAACTATGCATTTTTATATGCATAGTTTTTTTATATTTTTTTATTTTTATGATTTATGTATTTTATACAATTTTCTATTATAATATTTATAAGGGGGGTGTTAACTTGAAAAAAGATACCCGAAGGGATTGCACACTAAATAACTCCCTTTAAATATTAAAAAAAATAAAAACGGAGTTTGTGGAAAATTGATTTACTGGTTAATTATCATGTAATTCCAAGTGATTCTTCAACTTGTGTTTGAACTACAAATCCTTGAGTTTGTAGATATTTAATCATCCTATCTATAGATTTAGTTTGATTTACACAATCACTTAAGTAAGAATCGTATAATGAAGAATTAAATTCTTTATTATTTAGTAACATATTGTAACAACAAGTAAGTAGCATTCTTGAAATAGCTATTATAGCTCTCTTATGTCCACGTCTTTTTTTAATAGATTCATATCTATATTTAAAGTAAGGACATGATTTATCTTTAATAGCTGCATTGGCACATTGAACAAGCAAAGGTTTTAAATATAAACCGGCACGACTTATACGAACACTTTTCTTTTTTCCTGCACTTTCATTGTTCTGAGGCGTTAATCCTGCCCAAGAACAAAGGTGCTTTGATGTATCAAATTTAGACATATCAACACCTATTTCAGAAATTATGCCTACGGCAGACTTAGGTGTAATTCCTGGTACGGAAGAAAGTAAAGATATTTGATCCTGGTAGTCTGAAGAAATGATAGAAATTACATTATCTAGTTGGGTCAAACAATTATTTATATAGTCAAAATGGTTAAATGAAACTCTCATTTTGCTTGATTGCTCTTTAGATATATTGCCTTGCATAGATAGATTTATTTCTTCAGCTTTAGGTAGTAGTCTAGCATGAAGAAATTCAGTATAATCAATATTCAGCTTTTCGGGATGATCCAATGCATATTTAATAATAGCTGAAGAAGATTTACCAAATGTATCAGATACAACGCTAGAAATCATTAAGTTAGATACAGTTAATGAATTTTGAATTCTGTTTTTTTCACTAGAACGAAAATTAACTAATTTACTTCTGTATCTCATTAAATCTCTAAGTTCTCTGATTTGTTTTGGAGGAATAAAACTCCCCCTAACTAGACCATGCTTGTGTAAATCTGTAATCCATAAAGAATCACGTTTATCAGTTTTTTTACCAGGAATATTTTTTATAAATTTAGGATTTGCAAGTGTAATATTACAAGTATCTTCAAGAATGTTATAGATTGGTAACCAGTATTTACCGGTACTTTCCATGCATATTTCAGTACAATTGTTACTTAATAACCAGTTTTTGAATTCAATTAAATTATGGGTAAATGTTTGAAAGTTTTTAGTTTTATATGTTGTGATATTTTTAGAATTAGTAGAAGCAATTGTAGCTACTATAAATTTTTTGTGAACATCAATACCACAACATACTGGATGAACAATTTTAAGCATTTTATCACCTTAAATAAAAAATTAAGTAAGTAAACATTGACTGAATATCCTAGTTTTTTAACGGTCTTTGCTAAAACAAAGATTAACTTACGTGCTCATGGCACAATTATTTGTACTTAGATAGATATTCGGCACAAGTTTTTATGCGGATTTGCCGATAGGCACTTTTCTCACTTACCCCGCCGTGCTCTGTAGTATATTTACTTACTTATTAGATTTATTAACGAAAAATGTATGTATTATACCATTTTTCATCCAATTTTGTGCCTTGAGCACAGCGAAAGGAATGATAGTTTTTATGAATTTTGGAGATAGAGTATTATATAAAAACGACAATAATATATCAAGAGGCGTTTTTATAAAAGAACTAAACCAAGTAGAAGTATTAATAAAGCTAGATGATAAAAAAGAAAAAAGTATAGTTTCAAAGAATGATGTTAAATTTGTAAGCAATATGGATCATATGGATTTAAATCATGCAATAGCCGTAGCAGATTATATCTCAAAAGAAAAATATGATGGTCACTTCACTCTTCTTTGTTTTACATCAGAATGTAAGTTTTGCTTTGGAACACTGGATAAAATCAATTATAATACAACAAGTTTAATGGCTTCAGGAAAAACAATTGAAGATGCTATAAAAATAGCCATTGACAAAAAAATAGATGCTGACAAAATTTTAGATAATGAAGATAAAATGTATAAATAAAGCTACATAGTTTAATTTTCAAAAATAATCCATTAATCAATATTTAATGGATTATTTTTTTTATTTGTTTTATATTATAATTAAAAATAAATCAAGGAGAATTCATAATGAAATTTATAAAATCATCATTTATTCCAAATAAAAAAATAAGTTTAGCATTAATTGATAATAGGGCATGTAAAGATATTATTAATAATCTAAATAAACTTAATATAAATTTAATTAAAACTATAAAATGTAATGAAACTTATAATGCCATAAGTTACCACCCTGATATATGCGTTGTTAAATTAAATGATAATAATATTTTAGTAGCTCCAAATGTATATGATTATTACTATGAAAATTTAACACCCTTAGGATTTAATGTAATTAAAGGTAACTTACCTATAGGTAGCAAATATCCTAATAATATTCAATATAACCTTGTTATATTAGGAAATAAAGTAATTCATAATTTTAAATATACAGATAGTATTCTACTAGATTATATTGAAAAAAATAATATGGAAAAAATTAACGTTAAACAGGGCTATTGTAAGTGCTCCACATGTATAGTTGACGAAAATTCAATTATTACTTCTGATGAAGGAATTTATAAGGAAGTTACTAAGCATAATATTGATTGTCTATTAATTGATAAGGGCCACATAGATTTGTTTGAATTAAACTATGGTTTTATTGGAGGATGTAGTGGCTTAATAAGCGATGATACTCTTGCATTCTTTGGAAATATACAAAATCATCCAAATTTTCAAGAGATCAAAAGCTTTGTTTCAATGCGAAATAAAAAAATAATTTCTCTTAAAGAAGACAAACTTACTGATTTAGGTTCTTTAATTCCCTTACTTTAGATAAGTTTAGCTTTAATATTATAGTAACAAATATAAAAAAGGCACATTTTATTAAATATGCCTTTCTTTTATTTATAATTTATATATTCACTATCTTTGTTGCTATTTTTTCTCCAAAGGAAGTATCATGCTCTACAAATAACATAGTTGGATTTTCACTAAGTATTAAATCTTCTATTTGCATGCGAGAAATAACATCTATAAAGTTTAGTGGCTCATCCCAAATATATAATTGTGCCTTTTCACATAAACTTTTGCTTATAAGCAGTTTTTTCTTTTGTCCCTCGCTCCACTCATTAATATCTTTTTCAAATTGAATATTATTAAATCCTAATTTCACCAATGTTCTTTTAATAGACTCTGCATCTATATTTAACGATTTTGCAAAATCATTAAGATTACCTTTTAAATAAGATGTATCTTGAGAAATATATGATATATTATCTACTTTTTTTATATATCCATCATGGGAAATATTTTCACCCATTATTAATTTAATAATGCTTGATTTTCCAGATCCATTTTTTCCACATAACCAAACTCTTTCTCCAGGTTTTATATTAAAACTTACATCCTTAAATATATCCTCTTCTCCATAGTTAACTTTTAAGTTATGAACTTCTAATACATCTATATTTGATAACTTTGATTTCAATAAGTCCAACTTTTCAGCCACATCTAAATTTTTTAGTAGTTTTGATTTTTCTTCTATGGCCTTATTTTGCCTTGTTTCTATACACTTGGCTCTTTTCATCATTTTTGCTGATTTATGTCCTATAAAACCTCTATCACAAGGACCATTACCCTTCTTTTTTGATTCAATTTCATAAGACCAATTTGATTTTTGTTTTGCTGTCTTTTGTAATCTTTGTATATCTTTTTGTAGCTTTTCATTTTGAGCTTTTTCAAACTCATCTTCTCTATCTTTATTAAATTGATAAGTTGAAAAATTACCCTTTTGTATTTCTATATTTGCTTTGTTAATAGAAAGTATATGATCAACTACTGTATCTAAAAAAGTTCTGTCATGGGACACTACTATAAATCCTTTTTTACTTGCTAAGTATTTTGCCACAATTTCTCTTCCGTCTACATCTAAATGGTTTGTTGGCTCATCTATTAATAAAAAATGATTTTTTCTTAAAAATAAGCCTACTAAAAGTAGCTTTGTCTGCTCACCTGAACTTAATGTAGTAAAATTTCTAGTAAGTATACTTTTATCCAAACCAATCAAATTTACTTCTTTTTCAATTAATTCATTTATAATATATCCATCATTATAAATATATTTTTCTAAAATTTCTCCGTAAATATCTAGTCTTTCTGGTAAATTACAATACTTTTCCATATCTTTTTCATATTTAGAAAATGGAGCTATAGAATTTCTTACAACTTCCAAGGCCGTATCATTTTTGTTACCCCCTTTGATTGGAAAGTATTCAAATTTAACCGTGCTACTAATTGTTCCACTGTATTCATACTCACTCATTAGAAGTTTTAAAAAAGTTGTTTTTCCTCTACCATTTCTACCAATTAGACCTAGTTTCCAATCAGTATCTATACTAAATGATACATTTTTGAATATATCCTCTCCGTGTGTATCATATTGAAAACTCAAATTATTAATATTTATTTGTGCTATGACAATCATCTCCTCACAAGGAAAATTAATTTATATATAATTACATAAAAAAATCTTCCTCAAATTTAAGTATTTTTCTACCTTAAATCAAGAAAGACATAATTCTTCTAAGTATTTACGCACAGAAATAAAGCTATTCTTAGCTTGTGTTTCAGGTAATTAGAGTACTTTAATATTAATCTTATCCTCAATTTAAAGTAGTTTTAGGCTCAATAAATAGAGTATTTGTAAACACTCTAAAAAACCTATTAAACTATATATTTTGAATAAGATTATTTTCTCACTTTACCTGATCACCTCCGTTATTTAATGTAATCATTATATATCCATATAACTAAATAGTCAAATTTTATTTTGTATTTAGTTGTAATATATTTAATTTTTGTTATATAATATATAGAACAAATATATTATAGTTTGGAGTGATAAAATGATATTAAATTTGGATTTTAACAGTGATGTTCCCATATATACACAGATTCAAGAAGAAATAATAAAATCAATTGCCAGTGGTGATTTGAAGATCAATGAATCTCTACCTTCTGTTAGAAATATGGCTGAGGAAATCGGAGTAAACCTTCATACAGTAAATAAATCTTATAATTTACTTAAAGATGAAGGCTATATTAATATTGATAGAAGAAAAGGTGCTATGGTAAATACGTTGCCATTACCTAAAAAAGAAGATAATACAGAAAAAATAAAATCTATGCTTGAACTTTTGACTGCACAGAGCTACCTTTTAGGTATATCCAAAGAAGAATTTATAGATTTTAGCAATAAATTCTTTGAAAATTATGAGGTGAAAAATTATGAATAGTACCATGGCAATTATTATAAATATCCCCACATTATTTTTGTTGTATATAATGATATATTTCACTCAAGCTTTAAGTGGAAAAAGACAGTTTTATGGTATTAGTTTAAATAGTGATTACTTTACTAAAGAAGAATTTAAATCTTTAGACAAGAAATTTAAATTACTTGTTAGCCTAGGATTTATTGTATTTGCAATAATTACATTAGTATGTATTTATGTATTTAAAGCTTATGAACTTTCTTCTATTTTTCCCATATTAGCTTTTTGTTTATATCAGTTTGGTGTATTTTTGTATATCCATAATAAGGTAAAAGCTTTAAAACAAGATTTATCAATAGAAATAAAAGATTTAGAATTAGAAAAAACTCGTTTAGTATTAGACACAGATTTTATTAATGAAAAAAATAGAATTATAAAAAAATATTCCATACTATTTATAATTCCTGTAGTTGTTACTGTACTAATGGGAATTTATACTCTTACTCAATATAATTCTATGCCTGACATTATTCCTACTCATTGGGGTATAACTGGTGAGGCTGATGCTTTTTCAAAAAAATCTTTGGTATCTGTACTTGGTCCCATAATTATGAGTGTTGGCGTAGGAATTATTATTTGTATTAGTGCTATATACTCTCTAAAAACTAGAGGTAAATTAAATACTGATAATATTGCAGAAAGTAAAAAACTTCATTTAAATTACTTAAAGAAATTTGCTCTTACTTTTTTCGTAATAAATTTATCTTGTCAGATTTTATTTATTACTATATTAATTGCTACTGCTAATGCAAGCGGCGTTAATGTTTTTGTAATGTGGCCTTGTACAATATCACTAATTGTAGCTGCAATTTATCAAATATATTTATATTATAAATCACCTAGTAAATCTAAGTCTGCTGTTTATTCAGTAGATGATGACGATAATAATTGGTTATTAGGTACTTTTTATAATAATCCTAATGATCCTTCTTTATTTGTGCAAAAAAGATTTGGTGTTGGATGGACTGTAAATATAGGAAATACTAAAGGAAAAGTATTATTTGTTTCACCTTTTATAATAATATTATTTGTGCTTTATATAGCATTTAATATGTAAATAAAATGGAGTAATGTAAATTAATTTTACATTACTCCATTTTTTAATAGAGATTATTACTTTTTTATCAATTATTTAAATTTATATCTCTAATTAAAATAATATGGGAGACCAAAATAATTGCGTAAATATATGAATAAACATATGAGAAATTATTGCATATTCTAATCCCTTCTTCCAATATAAATATCCGAAGAAAATTCCAGGTATTCCGTTTAAGATTAACATTCTAAGTATTACTGCCATATCAACAATCCCAAAGATTGACATAGTCATTGGTAAATGCCCTATAGCAAACAAAATTGCTGCTATGAATATGGATATGAAATAAATGCTATTAGGTATATTAGTTTTATCTTTTTTTCTTGCAAAGACTTTATATAATATAAATACTATGAAAGATAAAGTAAATAATCTAAGTAATACTTCTTCTGCAATTCCTCCGTAAATTATTCCTGATAATAAATAGATTATGTCAAATTTATACATAGAATCATTAATCTCTGGTATATATACTGACCATAAAAATTTTTCACTTAGCATCATTAATGTAGCACATAAAAACGATATTCCTATTGCAATTGCTAAACTCTTTTTATTTATTCTATATCTATTTTCACCTTGTGAATAAGCCCATCCTAAAATACCTTTATTAAAGTTAGTTGCTCTTGCTAGTTTTAAACCTAAGAAGCTAGCTATAAAAATTAGTACAACCGATTGTAAAAAGCTTATAAGAAGTATGACATCTTTAGACATTCCGTTTATTTCACTTGGTACTAAATTACTTTGATATAACAATACAAATATAGTGCCTATGGAACATAATAAAGTTATAATTAAACTTATTTTAAGATCCTTTTTATTTAAACTCTTATTTTTCATAATTCTCTTTTCCAAAATAGTCACCTCTTTCCCCTAATATTTAAAGGTTTCTAAACATCTTAACACCTTTAGTTTTTAATATACTATACAATAAGAAAACTCCTATAAGTGTTATTATATCTCCTATAATTAAGAATAAATTAACATCATTTATTTTAAATATATATCCTATACCACAAAGAGCTGCTAAATATAATACATTTGAAATCATAGTAATTATTACACTTGCTCCTCTTTTTACTACTGCCACATCACTTGTAAATTCAAGTTTTGGATATAATAAATTTATTATTATTCCTAATGTTGCACTAAATATGGCAAGTAATATAATAGCAACTATTATGAGTAAAGTAGTTTTTAAAGCAAAATTTAATTTAAAAGATAAAGCTATAAATGAAATAACTGATATAGGTATAGTTAAAATTAGATTTAATAAAATTTTACTTTTGAAAATATCCATTTCTTCAATAGGTGAAGATTTTAATATCCATAAATTTTTTCCTTCTAAAGAAATTGATACACATGTTGTATTAGTAAGCATTAAACAAAATAATGTAATTCCTAAAATTTGAAGTAATATTATATCCTTAAATATATTTATTTCTAATATTTGAGCTATTTTATCATATCCAACAAATAATATTGCTATTGTAAAAATAGGCAACATTATCATACCTATAGATGAATTCATTACATAAATATTTGATGAAAAAAATCTTTTTGTTTCTTTATTAAGTAATGCTTTTACATGGCTAGATGACTTTAATTCTTTAAATTTGTAATCATTAGTTTTATAAGTTTCACTTAATTTGCTGTTGATTTTATTAAAATTCTTTGCAAATAAAAACACTAGTAAACTTATTGGTATAACTGAAACTATGATAAAGATTAATAAAGATACTATATTTCCACCTTTTAGCGCATCTACAAAATAGTATGCTGGAGGATATAATTTCTCCGTAGCATCTATAATAGAAGTACTATTTTGTATAATAGTAGTCATTACGTTTTGTAAATTAAAAGATAAAATCAGTACAATTACTACTAATGATAAGTTTAATATAATTGATACTAAATTACTTTTTTTAGTTTTTGTTGAAATATTAGTAATAAAAAATGCCACTATAGAAGAAAATGTAATTGGTATTAAAGGCGCTACTAAAGTTAAAATTATTAAAAATGGAAAATATAATACACTAGTTTCAACTTTAATAAAATATACAACTCCTGGTACTATTAAAAATGCTGTTACAAATAAATAATTACTTATAATAAGTGTTAATATTTTACTACCTAAAATTGTTCTTTCTTTTATTGGCAGACTTGATAACATCTCATAATCTTTACTTTGAAAAAGATATGATGATGACTTATACAAAGAAGTAAAAAATGTTGTTATACTGCATCCCACAATTCCTAATATAAGAAGTAACTCCATTTGGTTTATTTTCATTAAGAAATCAGATAAATAAAAACATGCTATAAATCCATAAACAGATAAGATAACTATGGTAAAAAGTATTAATAAAGCCATTCCAAAAGCTTTTAATTTTTCTTTTTTATCAGCGTATTTTAATTTATTAATTCCACTTTCATTTATTAAATTATTTTTCATTAACAAAGCTAAATTACTCATTATCAATCATCTCCATAAATATATTCTCAAGTGATTTATCACCTTTAACTTTTTGTGTTTCTCCATAAGTTACTAATTTCCCATCTTTAATTATGGCAATTTTATCACAGATTTTTTCTGCTACTTCTAATACATGTGTAGAGAAAAATATACAACCACCATTTTTGCAAAATTCCTTCATAATTTCTTTTAAAGTAAATGCTGCTTTAGGATCTAGCCCCACAAAAGGCTCATCTAATATTAATATTTTAGGACTGTGTATTAATGCTGATATAATAGCTAACTTTTGTTTCATTCCATGAGAATAAGATGAAATTAAATCTCCTAAAGCCTTATCTATTTCAAATTCCTTTGAGTAATATTTTATTTTTTCTTCTCTTTCATTTTTCTCTACTCTAAATATATCTGCAATAAAATTTAAATATCCTATTCCAGTAAGTGATTCATATAAATCTGGATTATCAGGAATATATGCTATTTGTTTTTTACATTCTATTGGATATTTTTTTATGGATTTTGAGTTAATTAATATGTCTCCTTCTTCAAAGTTGTGTATTCCAACTATAGACTTAATTGTAGTTGTTTTACCTGCTCCATTATGTCCTATAAATCCAAATATTTCTCCTTCTTTAACTTCCATAGATATATTATCTATGGCCTTTTTATTTTTATATGATTTAGTTAAATTTATTATTTTTAACATTCTATCTCCCTCTTTATATATTTTATAGTTTTTCTATCTGTTATATATAATATATAACAGATAACATATTTGTGCAATATTTTTATAATATTTTTGAATTCCAAAAAATCATAATTCAAATATTTCACTTTTTTGTTCTTATATTTTGTATGCAATATTAAATGCTACACTTCCTATTCTCAAATTTATAAACTATAATTATAGTTAAATACAAAAAATTATTACTAATTGGAGGAATATGTATTGGAATCACTTACTATTTATCTAATCGTTTGTCCACTTGTCTTTCTTGGTGGATTTGTTGATTCAATTGCTGGTGGTGGTGGATTTATTTCACTTCCTGCTTATATGATGTCTGGTCTACCTGTGCATATGGCAATTGGAACAAACAAATTAAGTTCAGCCATGGGAACTTCCCTTGCTACATATAGATTTGCAAAAAAAGGGTATATTAATTTAAAAACAGCCCTATACTGTGCTGCTTGTGCCTTAATTGGATCTATGATGGGTGCAAAAACAGCCTTGTTAATTGATGCTAAAATTTTCAAGTTAATTATGCTTGTTATTTTACCAATAACGGGTTTATATGTTATTTTTAATAAAAGTTTACAGAGAAATAAAAATGAATACAATGAGGATGATTTTTCATATAAGAAAACTTTGATTATAGGTATGACTGTGGCTTTGTTTATAGGTTTTTATGATGGTTTTTATGGACCTGGTACTGGAACTTTTTTAATGATAGCTTTAACTAGTTTTGCTCATATGACTTTAAATGAGTCTGCTGGTATTACTAAAGTTATTAACTTGACTACTAATATAACTAGTTTATGCGTTTTTCTTTTAAATGGAAAAGTAATGCTAAGCGTAGGCCTTATTGCAGGTTTCTTTGGAATTGCAGGAAATTATGTTGGCACTAATCTATTTTCAGATAAGGGAGTTAAAATTGTAAAGCCTCTTATGATTATAGTTTTATCTATATTTTTTATAAAGCTTCTTCTTGAAGTAATATAACAAAATAAAGTGGGTATCATTTCTGATCCCACTTTATTTATACATATTCTAAAGATTAACACATTCCTTCTCTTTTTCAATCTATAATCCTACCTATAATATAATTATTATTGCTTTATTACAAATATAAAAATTACAATATAAGTTTGTAGGAATTTTCTTTAAGCCATTTTTCACTTTTTCTAAAATCCGGTAATATTTCTTCTACAAGATTATAAAAATCCTTTGAGTGATTCATATGAGCTAAGTGTGAAAATTCATGAACTATAATATAATCTATTACATCAACTTTTGCCATGGAAATTCTTGAATTAATATAAATAGTTTTTTTAGATGTACAACTTCCCCATCTTTTCTTTTGTTCTTTAATTTTAATTATATTAGGGACTAGCTTATTCATCATAGGCTTCTTATTTTTTAATACTTCAAGCCTTTTTAAAACTATTTTTTCACTTTCTATTTTGTACCATTTTTTAAGTTCCTTTTTAATATACTCACCTTCATTATTGTTAGTAGTAATAATTAAGTTTTTCTCCTTTATGTCTATATAACAGTAATTCTTTTTATTGTTTTGAGTGTTTTTATCTTCAACTATTTTTAGTTTATATTCCTCTCCTAAGTAGTAGAAAATCTCATCATTTACATATTTTCTTTCCTTAAAGCTTTCATCTACATTTTCAAATTTATCTAAAGTCTTCATTATCCAAGATGATTTTTCTTCAAGTACTTTTTTAAAAAATGAAATAGATACAGATCTTGGACTAATTATTTCTATAGTATTTTTAGGAATTATTCTAATTGAAATATTTTTTCTTTTTCTATATTCAACTTTAACACCTATATTTTCTTCTTTATATAAAAAACTAATGGTGTTATTTTTATTATCTAAAAGTACTTTATATTCTTCTCTCATTTTCATCTCCCAAGCTATATATTTATCTCACAGTGCATATGATTTCTCACATCTTCACCTTTTACAGTATAACTTTGTCCTTTTGAACAAAATATGGAATTGGATGTATAAAGCTTATCACTATTTTTATCGTAATTTCTGTTTTTTAGAACTTCTTCACTATTGTGGCATTGATCATATCCATCATAGTTAAAAGTAATTCGCCCTCTTCCTTTAGTAAATGATATTAGCTCTAGTGGATAATCCATAAACTCACTTACAGGGCCTCTTCCACTTATTATTGACTTATTGTTACTAGAATCTTTAATATTAAAGCTTCCACTCATTTTTTGAATATCTGAAATTACTCTTCCCAAATAATCATTATCTATTTCTATTTTAAATTTATAATAAGGCTCTAATAATATGTTCTTCACTTGTTCTAAGCCTTGTCTTAAGGCTCTAAAGGTAGCTTGTCTAAAGTCTCCACCTTCAGTATGCTTATTATGCTCTTTTCCAGTTAAAAGAGTTATTTTTACATCTGTAAGTTCATAACCACCAAGTATACCTCTATGGCTTCTTTCAAATATATGAGTTTTTACTAAATTTTGATGACCTATAGTAATACTATCCACATGTGCTAAGCTTTCAAAACTTATTCCACTATTTCTTTTATCTGGTTCAATTTTTAGCACAATTTCTGCATAATGTCTTAATGGTTCAAAGTGACCTATGCCTATAGCTGTATCTTTTATAGTTTCTTTATATAGAATTTCACAAGGCCCAAAATCCACATTTAAATTAAATCGTTCTAAAACTATTTCTTTTAAAACTTCCAGTTGGATTTTACCCATTATATTTATCTTGATTTCTCTAAGTTCTTCACTATATATAGGATTTAGTGAAATTTCTTCTTCACCTAAAATTTTAAAATATGAGTAAACATCTTTAATATTTACATTTTCATCAAATAATACTTTTGTACTAAGTGTTGGTACAATAAAATTGCTACCTTCAGTATTTAATTTAGTAAGACTGTCCTCTTCCTTACTTGAAATTACAAACCTGGAAGGATAGGTTTCACTTAGTCCTTTTATGGCTACTATTTCACCAGCAAAAGCTTCATCTCTATTTATAAATTTATCTCCCTTATAAATTCTTATTTCATTTACTTTTTCTCTTAATATATTTTTTTGCCCCATGTAGCATAGTTCATCTTTAATTTTCAACTTACCTGATATAATTTTTATAAATGTTAGTCTTTGTTTGTTTTCTTCAGTTTTTATTTTATATACTTTTCCAGTAAAACTTTTACTCTCATCATATTTTGTTTCACTTAAACATTCCAATACTTCTAAAAGATTGTCTATATTGTCATCAAAGAGAGCTGAACCAAATACACAAGGATAAATATTACAACTATTAAATAAATATTTGATTTTCTCAAACCATAAATCATATTCATAATTCTCATCTAAAAATCTTTCTAATAATTCTTCATCTTTTTCTGCAATAAATTCTATTAATTCTTCGCTCATATTATTATTTAGTTCTTTTGTAAAATCAAAAATATTCTTAGATAAATTTTCTTTTAAACTTATATTTATCTCATCTTTATTAGATATATCTCTATCCATTTTATTTACAAAAATAATAGTTGGAATATTATGTTCTCTTAAATAATTGAATATAGTTTCACTATGGGACTGAACTTTCTCCACACCACTTACTATTAATATCGCATAATCTAACATCTTCAAACTTCTCTCCATTTCAGGACTAAAATCCACATGTCCAGGAGTATCTATTAAGTAATAATTTGAGTCTTTGTAGTTAAAGTAGCCTTCCTTAGAAAATACAGTAATCCCTCTTTGTCTTTCTATATGATTGTTATCAAAGTATGAATCTTTATGATCCACCCTTCCCCTTTTTCTTATAGAATTTGTATGATAAAGTATTTGTTCACATAAAGTAGTTTTTCCGCTATCCACATGAGCTAAAATACCAATTATTTTATTCATCTTACACCTCATTTTGTCATAATATATAAACTTATCTTATCATATTGCATAAGTATTAGTAAAATAGATTACAAATAAAAATGTCTGGTATATACACTCCATCTGCTTATAGAAAAGCCATTCTATCAATGAAAAATCAAGTCTATTAGCATAATCTTTAGAATATAATCTATAAATATTTACTTTCAATTACATACAAAACTATTTTTTTAATTAAAGACGTTGATTTATCAGCGTCTTTAAATAATTTAATATTCTAAAGGTAGGTGAAAAAATGTACAACCTAGATTTAAATATAGTGAGTACTTTAATATTATCCATTGTATTATATTTATTTGGTAATTTTCTTACTAATAAAATCTACATCCTTAATAAATTATGTATTCCTTCTCCCGTTGTAGGTGGTCTCACATTTTCATTATTAGTTTTTATTTTAGAGTATTTTAAGTTAATAAATATATCCATGAATACTCTTCTTATGCCTTATTTTATGTCCTTTTTTTTCACCATAGTAGGATTAAATGTCAGTTTTAAATTATTAAAAAAAGGAGGAAGAGTTTTAATTATTTATTGGCTGTTATGTGCTATTTTAGGATTTTCTCAAAATATTATAGCCTTTGTTTCATCAAAGCTTCTAGATATAAATCCTCTTTTAGCTTTAATGTGTGGCAATATATCTATGGAAGGTGGACATGGTTATTCTTTGGCTTTTGGGAGAACGTTAGAAACTTTAGGTGTAACTAATGCTTGTAGCGTAGGCTTTGCTTCTGCTACTTTAGGTTTAATTATGGGTGGAATAATTGGAGGTCCTGTCGCTAAGTTTTTAATTGAAAAATATAATTTAAAATCTTCATATGTACATAAAAAAAATAATACTTCTGTAATAAAAAACAATACTTCTATTTTAGACATTAATGACACTTTATTCTTTGAACAAATTTTAATTGTTTTAGTTTCCATGAGCATTGGTAATGTTTTAGCAAATATTATTAATGTATATTTTCATATAGTTATACCAAGTATTGTGGGATGTATTTTTATTGCTGTATTATTTAGAAATTTTAATGATAAAGCTGAAATTATGATAATGGATTTTAAGCTGCTAAACTTTTTACAAGATTTATCCCTTGGAATGTTTTTGACTATGGCCCTTATGAGTATTGACTTTTTTACTTTATCTAGTTTATTTGGACCTATAATTTTTATAGTAATCTGTCAAGTAATATTCATTGTTATATTTACTACTACACTTGCTTTTAAAGCCCTGGGAAAAAATTATGATGCTGCCGTAATGATAAGTGGTATGTTAGGTCATGGACTGGGAGCAACTCCTAATGCTTTGGCTAATATGGGCTCAGTAACAAATAAATATGGATATAGTCAAAGTGCCTACTTAGTAGTTCCCTTAGTTGCAGCTTTTTTGTTGGATATTTTCAGTATTCCATGCATTTTATTTTTTATTAATATTCTTACATAAACAAAACTTCATAAAAAATCTTATTGTATCATTTATAATTTTTTTGGTGATTAACTTTATTTTTAATTATAAGATACCTTAAATTATCATATTTGTATTAAATTTATAAAAAATATCATAATAATAATAGTAAAGTAAATATTATGAAGGAGGTACATTATGAATAGCAATTTAAATTGCCTTGTTTCAAATTGTGCTTATAATAAATCTGGTTATTGTTACGCTTCACATATAAAAGTAGAAGGTTTTGAGGCCACTGTTACTCCAGAAACTTACTGTGAAAGTTTCATAAATAAAGCAGAGGCTAATTTTACAAGTACTGTAAGTGATAATAATCTTACTAATACTCAAAACATTTCTTGCAGTGCAAAAAACTGTACATATAATATTCAAGGCGCTTGTAATGCAAGCCACGTTCTTATTAATATGAAAAATGCAGTTTGTGATACATTTAGACTAAAACATTAATATGCAAAAAAGAGAGGTTACCCTCTCTTTTTTAATTTACATTCATTTCCATAACTTCCATAGCTTCAATCATTTTTTCTTTTATTCTTTCTGCCAAATCTACTGTTTTAATCTTGGGATTTTCAATATGATCATATATAGGATCTAAGTACTCCACTTCTACACTTCCTGAATGTATTTTCCCCACTGGCTCATATCCTTCATAAGTACTTCTAGAGTTTTTTATTACCATTGGTACTATAGGGCATTTAGCCTTATATGCAATCTTTAAAGCTCCTGGTTTAAAGTCAGAAACTAATGCATGGGGATCTTTTACCCAAGTTAAATCTCCTTCAGGAAAAACTACCATGCTTTGACCACTCTTTATATTTTCTGAGGCTTGAATTATACTTTTCATACCTTCTCTATTGTTTCCTCTATTAATAAAAACACACTTTATTAAATTTAGCCAATGACTAACAATCGGTATATGTCTCCATGTAGGCACATCTGCAATTATTACACCCACTGGTTTTGTTATGCTAGAAATTAAAATATAACTATCTAACATGCTGGCATGATTTGATACAAATAGAACTTCTTCTTTAGGAACTTTTTCTCTACCTATAATTTTTATCTTTATTTTTACTAAATCAAGTGATTTTTTTGCGTGATTCTTTACAAATCTAAATTTTTCAATACTACTGTACTTTTTTTCATTGTATTTTAGCTTTCCTAACTCTGGTATAGATAATATAAATCCAATGATTTGAAATAAAGCAAATTTAATATAATTAAACACTAACTCACAACTCCTTAAAAAATGTTAACAATTAATTCTAGCACACTTTTATTTATTTTTTAAGTATTTATATTTTGTTATAAAATTAGTAAGTCTATGAATATAAATTAATAAATAGATAAAGCTTTTCTATGTAAAGGAGGATAAATATGGCATCTACCATAAAAAACTATAATGATAGATTAGTTATCATAAATATAAGTTCTCATACAGGGGATAAGGTTAGATTAAATTTGCCTGTAGAATTTGTAAAAAAACTAATAAAAAACAATGCTTTGGATTTTTTCATATTTGAAGAAGAAATAGTTGATACTCAGAAAATGATAAAATCACTTTTAGAATCATTCAATTATAATCTAACGGGAGAAGTTATTAATTTAGAAAGATATAATGGTGATTTAATAAAAATTAAAATTCAATAAATATATTCAGTACATAAAAAAGTTGTCTCCTAAGAGACAACTTTCTTTAGTTTGCTTCTACTTGATTAGCTATATTGCATGCATGATCTGATACTCTTTCTAAATTCGTTAATAAATCTAAGAATAGTACTCCAGAGTCAATTGTACATTTTCCTTTATTCAATCTTTCCATGTGTCTTTTCTTGTAAAGTTTATTAAGGGCATCTACCTCATCTTCTACTTTATAAATTTCAGATACACCTTGTTTATTATTTTTCGCTAAACAATCTAATGATGCTTTGAAGTTTTCTTGTGCTTTAGTATATATATTAGTCATTTCTTCAATAGCATTTTGAGAGAATTCTAAATCTTTTTCTATTGCTATTCTAGATAATTCAGATATATTTTCAGCATGGTCAGATACTCTTTCTATATCATTAACTGTGTTAAATAGTAAGTCAACTTTACTTCTTTCATCATCATTTACTGATGACTTAGATAGTTTTAATAAATAATTTAATATTTCTTTTTGTAATATGTTTACAGTTTCTTCATGTTTTTCTGTTTTTCGAACAGAATCTATTGATTTATTTAATAAAGAATCTATAGAAGATTCTAGTGCATAATTTGCTTTTTCACCCATTCTTAAAACTTCTTTAACTGTATTTCCAAGAGCTATAGATGGAGTTTGAAGTATTCTTTCATCTAAGTATTTAGTTTTAACTGATGCTTCACTTTCTTCTTCAGTTATTGGCATAAGTTTTAATACTATTTTTACTATATATTTTGAAAATGGTAATAATATTAACACATTTATTACGTTAAACATAGTATGAGCATTTGCTATTTGTCTAGCTGCATCATTTGGATCTAGATACTGAACAGCCATAGTTATTGGTTTACCTAATACTAGCATAAATAGTATTGTTCCTATTACATTAAATGTTAAATGCATCGTTGCTGCACGTTTAGCATTTCTAGATGCACCTATACTTGATATTAATGAAGTAACACAAGTTCCTATATTATCTCCATATAATATTGGAAGAGCTGCACTAAGTGGTATTAAACCTTGTGATGCTAGAGCTATAAGCATACCCATAGATGCTGATGAACTTTGTATTATACCTGTTATTGCAAATCCGGCAAGAATTCCAAGTACTGGATGTTTTCCAAAATAAATGAATGCATCTTTAAAACCTTCGTATTCAGCTAAAGGTTTAACAGCATCTTTCATAAATTCCATACCTGTAAATAAAATACCAAATCCTAAAAGTATTGTTGCTAATTCTTTAGTTTTTTGCTTTTTACTAAATAAGTATAATATTATACCTACTCCAAGAGCCACTGGTGCAATTGCTTCTAATTTAAATGATACCAATTGAGCTGTAACAGTTGTTCCTATATTCGCTCCCATTATTACACCTATTGATTGGCTTAAAGTCATAATACCTGCATTAACAAAACCTACAACCATAACAGTCGCTGCCGATGAACTTTGTATAATTGCTGTTACCACTGTTCCTACTAGAACACCCATAACCACATTACTAGTTAACTTTTCAACTATTTTTTTTAATTTTTCTCCTGCTGCTTTTTGTAGACCTTCTGCCATTAAATTCATTCCATATAAGAATAAACCTAATCCGCCTAATAGACTTATTGCTATTTGCACAATTCTTTCCTCCTTAAGTTATATGTAGTGATTATTATCTGGTTTTTATATATAATCTATTTAGTCATACATATTTAATAATTATCTTTGTAATTTAACAAATATTTAATATTAAACATTTAACTCCTATGAAATAATAATATATTTTTCAAATCCTTTGGTTAAGACAAGGTTAAATAATTGTTAAGAAAATGTTAAATTATATATTAACATTTTAAACATATTGTTATTTTTTACAGTTACAGTGAAATTATTATATTATTTTTCTACTATTTCTTCCTTAGTATATGCCTATTAATTTTTTATAAAGTTTAATCTTAAATTATTAAAGTAGTAGAATATTGGGTATTTATTTTATAGGAGGTGATTTTGTGGAAGAAATAATGGCACTTATAAATAGGAAGTTTTTAAAAGATAATGAGTTACTATATTTAGAAGATCATGATTTAGTCAAATCTTGTGAATTTTTAAGACCACATAATGCCCATTATAAAGAATATCTAGTTGTAATTGATAATAATGGTAAAGATGAAGAACATATTGTATGCTGTAAATTTATATAATTTTCTAAAAATTCCCTCCTTTTGTCATAGTCAAATTACATTATGAATAGTTATATATAAATCAATTGATAAACTTTAGGAGGTATGTGAATGAAGGAAGTATGTGCAGATTTGACTGTTTACTTTCAAGAGCCTTATTGGGTAGGAGAATACAAACGCATTTCAGAAGAAAAAATTGAAACAAGTAAAGTATTTTTTGACTATGAACCATTAATTCATCAAGTTTATAATTATTATTTAAAAAATTGGAACAAACTTAATTTTACTATATCTTATGAATAAATAAATGTATATAAAAATAGCTAGACTTATTATACCCGAAATAATCTAGCTATTTTTATATTAAGCTTTTTAATTGCAATATATGCATCCCCAAGTAAATATTAAACTAATGTATGATTTCTTGGTTTTTCTTTAAGTATGTCTTTTATTACCTCTTTAAACATTATTGGTTTATGTAAAAAATCTCTTAAATCAATTTCTTCATCTGCATAAAGACAAAGTCTTATAAATCCATCATGAGTAATAATCATGTTGTTACACCTTTCGCAAAAACAATCACTAATTGGTGAAATAATTCCTACTCGTCCTTTTGACTTTTCTATTTTATAATATTTTACATTATACTCTTCCTCAAGGCCAGATATATTAATATCTTCAAGATTTTCCATTAATTCTTTTACATTAACATAACTTAAATCATAAAGTCTTTTATTGCTACCCCATGGTGTAAGTTCTACAAACCTAACATCCACATTATTGTATTTTGTCAGCCTTATAAAATCATATACTTCATCTGTATTAAATTCATCTATAAGTACACAATTAATTTTAACTGGCAATTTAAGTCTTATACATGTATTTAAAGCATTTAACACTTCTGTTAAACTACCACCCCTAGTTACTGCATTATATTTATATTCTTTTAAAGAATCAATACTTAAATTTACCCTATCAAGACCGCTATTTTTCAATTCCAATGCTTTTTCACTGAAATGCTGACCATTTGTTGTAATAGAAATATCATCTATATTACACTCATGTTTAGCAAAATAAATTAAATCCTTTAAATAAGGATATAAAAGAGGCTCTCCTCCTACAAATTTTATCTTATTTATACCAAGTTCCTTAAAGCTTTTTATCATAAACTTATAATCATCAAAACTTAATATATTATTAACATATTCTTCAACTGTCTCGTCTTCCTCCTTACAATAAACACACTTTAAATTACATTTATCTGTAAGAGAAATTCTAAGATAGTTTATTTCTCTTGAATAGCTGTCTTTCATTTAGTTACCCTCTTTACTTATAAATTTCCTCTTTATTTATATAATATTACTTAAAGCAAATTAATTCAAATATTTTCATAAAAAATAGCATAAAAATATAAATTTTTATGCTATAAGTCTTAATATTTATCATATTTATCTAAATTTTCTTCTTTTTTCTCTTTTTGTCTTTCAATAATTTTTACAATAAGTAGAATTATGGAACCAATTATTATGGCTCCGTAAAATAAAGCAAAAATACTAAAGATAATCATATCCATAAATATGCTCCTCTATAAATTACTCTTCTATTACAACTGCCGTGCCATAAGCTATTACTTCACTAGCACCAGCCATAATTGCTGAAGTACCTATCTTCATACCTATAATAGCATTTGCTCCCATGCCTTCAGCTTTTTCTACCATTCTTCCTATGGCAATTTTTCTAGCCTCTTCCATCATTTCTTGATAAGCTTTTATTTCTCCACCAACTAAAGTTTTAAAACTAGCTCCTATATCTTTACCTATATTTTTTGTTCTAACTGTACTTGCTGATACAAATCCAAAAACCTCTTTTATTTCTTTTCCTGGTACACTATCAATTGTAGTTATTATCATTATATATCCTCCCTAAAATCATCTTTAATTTAATTATAGTAATTTATTTACTTTTTTACATTTAAATATTGTTTTTTAATAAAAATATTAACCTATTCCTCCAAGTAGTATCCCTGCAATAAACACTATTAATGTTAAAAATACATATACATATTTAGCCATAGGATTAAACCAAGATCCAAGTAACCTTTTAGCCCCTGTTTCAATTTCTAATTTTGCCTTATTAATACCAATTACCCAGAAAAACATTATTGCTGCTATAAATGCTCCCAGTGGTATTATATATATTGATACAAAGTCCATCCATTTTCCTAGTAAGTCTCCATTTTCCACAAATAAGCCTATTAAAAATGCCAATGAACAGACAAGTATTACAGATAATTTTCTACTCAACTTCAAGTTACTTTGTATTGCTTCAATTGGTACTTCTAATAAGTTCATTAGAGACGTTATAGACGCAAATAGAACGGATATAAAAAATACTATGGCAAATATCCTTCCAAAAGGCATTAACTTAAATACTGATGGCAGTGTTATAAAAAGTAATGGTGGTCCTGCAGTTGGATCTAAATTAAATGCAAATACTGCCGGAATAATTACAAGTCCTGCAGTTAAAGCTGCTAAAGTATCAAATATAACTGTGTTCTTGGCTGCACTTGGTATATCAATATCTCTTTTTAAATAACTTCCATATACTATCATTCCAGATCCTGCTAAGGATAATGAGAAAAATGCTTGACCTAGAGCATAAATCCAAGTCTTTGGTTGAGATAAATACTCCCACTTGGGAACAAATAAATAATTTATTCCATCTTTTGCTCCATCCAACATTAAAACTCTAATCAAAAGTATTAAAAATAATATATAAAAGATGGGCATCATAATTTTATTTACTTTTTCAATTCCCTTAGAAACACCAAGTAGTAAAATTAAAGCTGTAATAAATAGGCCCAAAAAGTGCCATAATATACTTCCAAAAGGTCCCGCAATAGCACCAAAGTATGCTCCTGAATCTTCAACATTTAAAGCTTCTCCAGAAATACTTCCCACTAAAAATTTTATAAACCATCCCACAACAACAGCATATCCAACAGCTATGCCAAAGGCGCCAAGTACTGGTATAGAACCTAATATACCTCCACCTTTTTTATTTTTAGTTTCTAAAGCTTTTTTAAATGAACCTATTGGCCCACTTTGAGTCATTCTCCCAAAGGCAAACTCCCCCATAAGTCCTGTACATCCTAGTAAAACTACAAACAAAATATAAGGTATTAAAAAAGCCGCTCCTCCAAATTGTCCAACTCTATATGGAAACATCCATATATTTCCCATTCCAACAGCTGAACCTATACACGCTAAAATAAATCCCGCTTTTGAAGTAAAAAGATCTCTACTTTCATTTTGACTTTTCACATTATTATCAGACACAATCATCTCCCCCTTTGATATTTTCTGTTATAATTATATGAAACTTTTTCATTTTAAATTATATCATTTAGATAATTCTATCATAAAAGCAAATTATTAACCATAATTCACCATTTAAACTTCATGAGCAGTTGAATATTTATTATTAAAGTATTATTCTTATAATTGGAGGTGGTTAACATGAAAAAAGGCTATTTATATATAGCTATAGCAACAATTTTGTTTAGTTCTATGGAAATAATGTTAAAAACTATTTCTCAAGATTTCAATCCCATACAACTAACTTTTGAAAGATTTTTTATTGGAGGTTTAATATTATTACCTTTTGCTATTAAATCACTTAAATCAAAGGAAAAATCTATTAATAAAGAAGATATAATACAATTTTTATTATTAGGCTTTATGTGCGTAGTTGTTAGTATGATTTTTTATCAACTTGCTGTAACTTATACAAAGGCTTCTGTAGTTGCAGTTATTTTCAGCTGTAATCCTGTTTTCGTAATGATATTTGCTTATATGTTTTTAAAAGAAGAAATTCACTCACATAATATCCTATCTCTTATTTTAGAAATTATTGGTATAATAATTATTATTAATCCCTTATCAACTAAATTATCACCTATTGGAGTAACTTTGACACTTCTTGCCGCTATTACCTTTGCTTTGTATGGAGTTTTAGGAAAGAAAAGTACAGGAAAGTTTGGTGGAGAAGTTGTAACTTGTTTTAGTTTTATTTTTGGAAGTATAGAAATGCTTATTTTAATATTAATAGGACATATTCCTTATGTTTCAACACTTTTAACTACATTTAGTCTTGATAAATTTGCCAATGTACCTTTATTTACTGGATATAATATTAGTAATATTTTATCTGTAATTTATGTTTATGTTTTTGTAACAGGTCTTGGATATGCTTCTTATTTTAAGGCTATGGAGGAAACTTCAGCTAATACCACATCTTTAGTATTTTTCTTTAAACCTGTTCTCTCACCTATTTTAGCTTTTGTTATTATAAAGGAATATATTCCTATTAATATGATTATTGGAGTTTTATTTATAGTTATTGGTTCTATTTTTACAATCATATGTAACATGTCACTGGAAAAAAAATTATTAACTAATGTGGAAGAAATAAATTTAAATTAACAAAACTTCCCTTACAAAAAAAGTATAAGCTTGACGCTTATACTTTTATATTATGAATTAACAGTTTCTCCTACAAGTCCTATTTCTTCAGCCACTGATTTCATTCCTTCTATTGTTTCTTCTATAACTTCTTCTAAAGGTTTATCTAACATTTCACATCCATTTTTTATAACGTCTCTATTTACACCTGCAGCAAATCCACTAGATTTAAATTTTTTCTTAACTGATTTTACACCTAGATCTAATATACTCTTTGATGGTCTCATTATGGCTGTGGCGTTTATAAGACCTGTTAGCTCATCAATTGTATATAATACCTTCTCCATATTGCTTTCTGGCTTTACATCGCAAACTAGACCATATCCATGGCTAACAACAGAGCGTATTAATTCTTCATCTAAATCTTTTTCTCTCATTATTTCTATTACTTTTTTACAATGCTCATCTGGATATTTTTCATAATCTAGGTCATGTAATAGTCCTACAATTCCCCATTTTTCCGGATCTTCATTATAAAGATTAGCAAAATGTTTCATAACTCCTTCTACGGCAAGTGCATGATTAATTAAATGCACATCTTCATTATACTCCCTTAGTATATTCCATGCTTCTTCTCTTGTTGGATACATATGTTACTCCTCCTATAATTAATATTATCTTATATAATTGTATCACTAATTAATATGAATTAAGCTAAGATATTATAAATTATTCCAATTTTCTCAAAATTTAAAACATTATTTATCATAATAAAAAAACAATCACTTATTCAGTGATTGTTATTTTTCCGTTTTTATATAGTGAGTCTATATGCTTTGTATATTTTTCATTTAATATTCTAGCTTTTATATCATCTTTGCTATCTTCTAAGGATTTTGTAACAGTCTTCTTATCAGTTACTTTTACAATGTGATATCCATAAGATGTTTCAATAAGATTTGATACTTGGTTTGTATCTAATTTAAATACTTCTTTAGTAAATTCAATATTCTTATCACTCTTGGCAAAGTATCCTAAATCTCCACCATCTTTTCCTGATTTTTTGTCATCAGAATACTCTTTTGCTAAAGTAGCGAAATCTTCATTATTTTTTATTTTATCTAAAATACTTTGGGCTTTTTCTTTTAGTTTGTCTTTTTCATTTTTATTAACTTCTTTATTATCTTTATCTAAAGTAGATATTAAAATCTGGCTTGCTTTTACTTCTTCAATATTAAATTGGTCTTTGTGATTATTATAATAAGCTTCCATCTCTTTGTCAGAAACATTAATATCTTTGATAAAGTTCTCTTTATATTTTGCTACAGTTAAATCCTTTTTTATTTGTTCCTTTAAAAAGTCTTTTAAAAAGTCTTCTGTAACGCCAACTGCTTCTAATTTTTCTTTATAAACATTATTTGTTTCTAAAGTTTCTTTTAATTGTTCAAGCTTTTCATTTACTTCACTATCTTCTACTTTAATGTTTTTCTTTTGTGCCTCTTGATAAGCTACTTCATTATCTATAATAAATGATAGTACATCATTATTTATTTCCTCACTGTTTTTGTCTTCTTTTTCTATATATCCTGTTATATATAAAAATTCTTCTATCTTTTTATATTCATCTTTACTTACATCCACATCGTTAATTTTTGCTACAGCTTTATCACCGCATGCTACCATATTTATAGAGATTAAAATTGTTAATCCCATAAGAGCTATTTTTTTCAATTTTTTACCTCCGTTATTTCTGTGACTTGAATAATTTACCATTCCAATAATTTCTTTGTTCATCACTTTGTTTTATTGGTAATATTTCAAATCCTTCTTTTTTGAAGTGCTGAATCATTTCATCTAACACTGCTACTGTTTGCTTTCTTTCATGCATTAATAAGACTGCATCATCAGTATCATTTGTATGCTTTATAACAGATTTCATTATTTGTGGAGAAGTTGACCTCCAATCTTCTGTATCAAGTGTCCAGTCCCATAACTTGTATCCCGCATCCATAAGAGCATTGTATGAACTTCTCGGTGTATATGGTTTGCTGCCAAAAGGAAGCCTAATAACTTTTGACGTTTCTCCTGTTATTTTCTTAAAGTTTTTTTCATTTGTATCAAATTCATTTTTTGCTGTTGTTGGTGATTTGTATAATTTGTGAATGTCGTGACTTACGCTATGAAATCCTGCTGTATTTCCATTCTTGACTATATTTTTCACTTGCTGTGGATGTGCTTGCATATTTGAATCAATCATAAAAAATGTGGCTTTTACATTGTTTTTATTTAGTATCTTAATAATTTCATCTGTATATTCTGATGGACCATCGTCAATTGTAAGATATACTACTTTTCCATAACTTTTTGATGGACCTTTTTCAATTTCCCTTGTACAGCTTAAAGCAATATCTGTTATTGTTTCTCCTTCAAGTATAATATTTCTACTCTTGGCACAAGCTAATACTTCTTTGTCGTTTAATTTTACAATAAAAACTACGCCTACACATGTAACAATAGCAGCAACACCTGCTATAACTTTTGTTTTATTTTTATTGTGTTTAATATAATTCAAAACGTGTTTTATTGTATTCAAAATTTTTTCTTTTGACTTTTCCTTAAATGTTAAATATTTTTTTTTCATTTCAAAATCCCCCAAATTTCTTACATTTTTCACAATACAAATCACTATATTTTTCATAAATTTTAATCCAAACAATACTACAGCATCAATACCATTATCTTCCAATATGATTGTTGGAGTCAATAAAAAAATAGAATCAAAATTGTTACATGTATTTTGTAATACCACTTTTTGTTTGTTATTTTTATGAATATTTTTTCTTATAACGTATATCCTATAATTGAAATTAATAAATAAAGGAGATTTGAAAATGGCTAAAAAATCAAATGAAAACAACAAAATGGTGGACAAAAAAAATAACAAAATGGTGGACAAAAAGTCTAACAAAATGACAGACAAAGCTAATGAATGCAACGATTGTTCTAATTGTGAATAAAAATTAAAAAATCATAACTAAAAAAAGGGGCTGTCGCACTAAAAAAATAGGGCGATGCCCTTTTTGCATAAAAAAATAAATCCCAAGTTCAAAAGATCTTGGGATTTTTGTATAATTATTTTATGACCAAACAAAATATTATACAAATTGATTATACTAAGTATGGTGATAATTATCAATTAAAATTACCACTAGAGATTGATTATTTAATTCCAAAAGATGATTCAGTGAGGTTATTAAGTCAAACTATAGAGGAGATGAATTTAGAAAAGTTATATCAGACTTATTCTCGAATTAGAGAAAATACAATAACCCCAAGAGAAATGTTAAAAATCATTGTTTACGGATATATGAATAGCTTATATTCTTCAAGAAAAATAGAAAATGCATGCAAAAGAGATGTTAATTTTATGTATCTTTTAGGCGGAGCCTCCGCTCCAGATCATTCAACAATTGCCAGATTTCGTAGTATACATTTCGCACCAGTATCTGAAGAATTACTTGCCCAATTAGCAAATATGCTTGCAGATAAAAATGAAATTTCAAAAGAAACAATATTTATAGATGGTACTAAAATAGAAGCGTCATCTAATAGATATACTTTTGTTTTGAAAAAAGCTGTAACAAAAAATATGCAAAAAATGATGGATAAAATACCTAATTTCGTTTTAAAATGTGAACAAGATTTTGGTATCAAATTAATTTATAAAAACAAAATCAAAATGCATCATCTAAAAAAATTACTAAAAAAACTTAAGAAAATAGCAAATGAAGAAGATGTTGTATTTGTTTATGGTAAAGGTAAAAGAAAATCGCCTATTCAAGAATCTATTGAAGAATTAGATAGCTATATTGATAGATTAAAAAAATACACTAAAGATTTACATATAATGGGTGAACGTAATAGCTACTCTAAAACAGATAAAGATGCCACTTTCATGAGAATGAAGGAAGATCATATGAAAAATGGTCAATTAAAACCTGCTTACAACGTTCAGTTTGGAGTTGATTCTGAATATATAGTCTGGATAAGTGCAGGACCTCAACCAGCTGACACAACTACTCTAATACCATTTTTACAAAATGCAGAGTCATATTTAAGTTTTAAATATCCTAAAGTAATAACTGATTCAGGATATGAAAGTGAAGAAAACTATGTACATCTAGAAAAAAATGGACAACAATCATTTATAAAACCAGCTAATTATGAAATTAGTAAAACAAGAAAATATAAAAATGATATTGGTAGAATGGATAATATGTCTTACAACGATAAAGATGACTATTATCTATGTAAAAACAATAAGAAATTAACTGTTACTAGCACAAAAACCAGAAAAAGTACAACTGGATACAAGTGTGAAATAACTTGTTATATGTGCGAAGATTGTAAAGGATGTCAATTTAAAACTAAATGCATTAAAGGAAATAACTGTAAAACTCCTTTAGAAGATAGAACTAAAAAACTTAATATTTCAAAAGTATTTAATGAAAAACGTAAAGGAAATTTACAAAGAATAGTGAGTACCGAAGGTATTCAACTAAGAATGAATAGAAGTATTCAAGCCGAAGGAGCATTCGCTCAAATAAAACAAAACATGGAATTTAGAAGGTTTTTATGTAAAGGTGAAAAAAATATTTTAGCGGAATGTATTTTATTAGGAATGGCTTATAACATAAATAAATTGCATAATAAAATACAAAATGGAAAATGTAAAACATCCCTTCATCCTTTAAAGAAAATCGCTTAATTTTAATATAGATAGCTAAAAAAACGGTATTTCAAATACCTTTATTTGTCATGCTTATTTTTAGTAAATATAAGTGAAATAAAATTATTTTCAGTAGTTTTGAGTTTTAAATAAGTAAAAAGGAGCTATCGCCCAACGATTTTTCAATCGTTTATGCGACAGCCTCTTCCTTTTTTCTTAATGCTCTCTTCCTTTTAATTCATCTTTTATGTCTTCTATAGTTATATTTGAATTTACCATTAATACTAGAACGTGATAAACTAGGTCACTTATTTCATAAATTATTTCATTTTTATTTTCATTTTTTGCCCCAATAATTACTTCTGCACTTTCTTCTCCCACTTTTTTAAGTATTTTATCTAAACCTTTATCAAACAAATAATTCGTATAAGACCCTTCTTTGGGATTATTCTTTCTGTCTTCTATTAATTCATATAACCTTTGTAACAATTCAGTTTTTGAAACTTCTTTATCACAAAATATTTCATTAAAGAAGCAAGAATAATTTCCCGTATGACATGCTACACCTTTTTGATTAACTAGTAAAAGTATGGTATCTTTATCACAGTCATAATAAAATCCTACCACTTGTTGAGTGTTTCCTGAAGTTTCTCCCTTTGTCCAAAGTTCTTCTCTACTTCTACTAAAATAAGTAGCTTTTTTCTCAGTTAAGGTTTTTTTCATAGATTCTTTGTTCATATATGCAAGCATTAATACTTCTTTAGTATCCACATCTTGCACAACTACTGGAATTAAACCTTTTTCATCAAATTTCAAAGTATTAATAAAGTCTAAGTCAATTTCTTTTTTTATATTTTTTTCAATCAAATTATCTCTCATTACTTCATCTCCTAATTTAAAGTCTTACTTCTATTCCTTCTTTTTTCATATATTCTTTCAAGTCCTTAATTTTTATTTCCCCAAAGTGAAATACTGATGCTGCCAGTACTCCATCACAGTTGCCTTTCTTTGCTGCTAGACAAAAGTCTTCCATTTTTCCTGCACCTCCAGAAGCTATCACTGGAACATTTACAGATTCTGTTATTTTTGATAATAATTCTATATCATAGCCATTCTTCATTCCGTCCTCATCTATGCTATTTACAACTATTTCTCCAGCTCCCAGATTTACTCCTTTTTTTGCCCATTCAATAGCATCCAAATTAGTTTTTTCTCTTCCACCTTTTACATATACATCCCAAGAACATTTATCATTTTTCTTTACATCCATGGATAAAACTACGCACTGATTTCCAAACTTTTCTGCAGCTTCTTTTATAAGATTTGGATTTCTTACGGCAGCTGAGTTTACAGAAACCTTATCTGCTCCTTTTCTAAGTATATTTTTAAAATCATCTATTGATGAAACACCACCACCTACACAAAAGGGTATGGATAAGTTTTCAGCAACTCTTGAAACAAACTCTAGTGAAGTCTTTCTTTCTTCATTGGAAGCTGTTATATCGTAAAATACAAGCTCATCTGCTCCACTATCACTATAATATTTTCCTAGAACTTCTGGAGAATCCACATCTTCTATATTCTCAAATTTTTTGCCTTTAACCACTCTTCCATTTCTAACATCAAGACATGGTATAATTCTTTTTGTTAACATAAACTTAAAGCCTCCTTCAGTTCTATTTTATTCTCATAAAGAGATTTTCCTATTATAGCTCCATATAAATTCATTAGATTTAATTTTTTCACATCTTCTAAAGTTGTAACTCCACCAGAGGCTATAATATCTAAATTTGTTTCTTTAGACAGTTTTTCGTATATATGAAAGTTTGGACCAATCATCATCCCATCTTTTGATATGTCAGTATAAACTATGGTTTTTACACCTATTTCTTCTAATTCTTTACATAGTTCAATTGAGTCCAAGGTACTTACTTCTTCCCATCCTTCAATGGCTACTTTTCCATTTTTAGCATCTATAGATACTACAATTTTTTCTTTGTATTTTTTTACTAAATCTTTCAGTAACTCTTTATTTTTTACTGCCATACTACCAATTATTACTCTATTAACACCCATAGCCAAAAGATCTTCTATTCTTTTTTCATCCCTAACTCCTCCACCAATTTGTATGGGAATATTTACACTTTGTAGTATTTTTTTTATGCTTTCGTCATTTATGTTACCTTCTCCTCTTGCTCCATTTAGTGAAACAATATGAATAAATTCAGCTCCTTTTTCTTCCCATTTTTCAGCCATTTGGCTTGGATCATCTCCATAAATATTTACTTTATTGAAATCACCTTGCAATAGTCTTACACATTTATTATCTTTTATATCTATAGCCGGAAAAATTATCATCTAATTATCAACTCCTTATAAGCCTTTAATATGTTTTCGCCAACTTCGCCGCTCTTTTCTGGATGAAATTGAAGTCCATAAACATTGTCTTTTCTAACTATTCCTGGAATCTTTTTTTCATATTCTGCAAATGCTATTAATTCTTTGTTTGAAGAATTGGCAAAATAAGAGTGTACAAAATAAACATAAGAATCTTCATTTATATATTTCAGTATTTCATCATCATCTTTTTCAAATTTCAAATTATTCCAACCCATATGAGGAACTTTCAAATCTATATCAAGAAAATCTACTTCTCCTTCAATTAAACCTAAACCTTCATACTCTCCATATTCATAACTTTTTTCATAAAGTAACTGCATACCTAAACATATACCTATCATATACTTACCACTTTTTACAAAGTCTTTAATGGGCTGAACCAACTCTAAATCATTTAATGCATTTATGGCATCTCTATAGGCCCCCACACCAGGAAGAATAAGAGAATCTGCATTTTTTATTTCATCTAAATCTCTAGATATTTTTGTTTCAATTCCTGCCCTTGCAAACCCTCTGCTAACTGAGCCTAAATTACCTAGACCATAATCAACTATTATATTCATTATAAAACTCCTTTCGAAGAAGAAATATCACCAGATATAACTTCACTTCCTTCTTTTAATGCCCTTGCAAAAGATTTAAATACTGCCTCAATTTTATGGTGGTCGTTTTCTCCATAAAGAAGGTTTATATGAAGAGTTGTTCTACTTTCATTTACAAAAGCTCTAAAAAATTCTTTAAACATTTGAGTAGACATATTGCCTATTCTTTCACTTTGAAAATTAACATTAAAAACTAAATAGGGTCTATTGCTTATATCTAAACTTGTATAAGCCAATGATTCATCCATAGGTATATATACAGTTGAATATCTTCTAATTCCTACTTTTTCTCCTAAGGCATCTTTCAATGCCTGCCCTAAACAAATTCCCAAATCTTCAATGGTGTGATGATCATCCACATATAAATCCCCGCTACATTTCACAGTTAAATCAAACTTACTATGAAAACTTAGAAGAGTTAGCATATGATCTAAAAATCCTATGCCTGTGTCTATATCAGCTTTTCCACTACCATCAAGATTTATTTTCACTTTAACTTTTGTTTCCAACGTATTTCTTTCTACAAAACCACTTCTCATATTTCCTCCTATACAAACTTTTTCATAGCTTTAATAAATTCATTATTTTCATCTTCACTTCCTATAGTAACTCTGTAGTGATTATCTAATTTTCCACCAAATTTTCTAATTAGCACATCTTCTTTTACTAATTTTTCTTCTAAATTTTTAATATCACTGTAGAAGAAAACAAAGTTTGCTCCTGATGGAAATACTTTCACATTCATATCTGAAAGAGATTTATATACTTTTTCTCTTTCTTTTTTAATTCCTTTTACATAAGATAACATTTTGTCTTTTTCTCCTAATGCTTTTGTTGCTAAAAATGCTGATACTGAATTTAAGTTATAAGGTGGTCTTACTTTTTCCACAGTTTTCACTAACTCTTCACTTGCAAGTAAGTAACCTGTTCTAATTCCTGCCATAGAAAATGCTTTAGATAAAGTTTTGACTACTATAAGATTTTCATAGTTTTCAATTTCTTCTACCACGCTTTCATCACCAAACTCCATGTAAGCTTCGTCAACTATAACAATGTTGTCTGTAGATTTTATTATTCTAATTACATCATCTTTTTTTATCATGCTTCCTGTTGGGTTATTGGGATTACATATTATAGTTACTTTAGGATCATTTTCTTTTATGGCATTAATAATTTTATCTGCATTTATTACAAAATTCTCCTCAGATTCTGCTCCCATGTACTTAGTGTCAAAGATTTTAGCATATATGGAATACATGGAGAAACTTGGATCTAAACTTAAAATTAATTCATCTCTATCAACAAATGTTTTTATACATAAGTCAAGTAACTCACTAGAACCATTACCTACACAGATATTTGAAGTTTTGCATCCAACATAGTTAGATATTGCTTTCTTCAAATCAATGTAAGAATCATCTGGGTAAACATTTAAGTAGAATTCTTCACCCAATTGTTTTACTAAATCTTTAAATAGATTTTTACTTCCTTCATTTGCATCTAATTTTACTGAACATACTATTGGATTTACTACGTATGGTTGTAATTCCTTTACACTTTGTTTTTCCTTCATAACTAACTCCCCTTTCTAATAATTTTTTTCATCTAAAGTTGAAGCAAATTTATTTACTATTTCTTCAATCTTATTTTTATTAAATTTATAACTTACTCTATTGGCTATTATTCTAGAACTTATATTGCACATATCTTCCACAATTTCTAGACCATTAGCTTTTAGCGTATTACCTGTTTCCACCAAATCCACAATAACATCTGAAAGTCCTACTATGGGAGCTAGCTCCACTGAACCATTAAGTTTGATAATTTCTATTTTTTGTCCTCTAGATTTAAAATAATTTTTAGCAATTGTTGGATATTTAGTTGCTACTTTTAGAGTTTCTTCTCTTGAATAATTATTTTCCCCTTTTACTCCTGCCACAGAAAACTTACATTTACCAAATCCTAAATCTAGTAGTTCATATACTTCATTGTCATTTTCATTTTCTAAAATAGTATCTTTTCCTACTATGCCAAGATCTGCTACTCCTTTTTCCACGTAAGTTACAACATCAGATGGCTTTACATGAATATAAGTAATTTTATTTTCTTCATCTTTAAAAATTAATTTTCTGCTATCTGTTTCTATACACTCTTCCATATTTAGAATTTTCAGTCTTCTGTAAACGTCTTTTTCTATCCTTCCTTTAGCTATAGCTATTACAATATTATCCACCTTCATCAACTCCTATCTTTTTGATGCTTCCATAAGTCCATCCACATCTATGCAAAACCCAATAGCAGGAACTCTTCTTCCAAACTCTTCTGTAAGAGAATCATATCTTCCTCCACTTAGAATCTCTTTGTACACATTGGCATAATATCCTTTAATCATTATTCCTTCATAATAATCAAATTTTCCTACCATGGATAAATCGCAATTTGTATATTTTTTACATTCACTCTTTTTAAGTAAAATACTTATCTCCTCCAACTCTTCTAAGCCCTTGTTCATTAAATCATTTGTATAGAAATTTCTAGCTTTTGATATTACGTTTTCTATATCTCCATTTAATTCAAACAAATTATATATAATTTCTTTTATTTCTTTTTTTATGTTAAATTTTTCAATATAATCATTAATCTCTATTTTGTTTTTTCTAAGTATTAAGTTTTTTAATTTATTTTCTTGGTGCTCTTTAAGATTTAACTCTCTAAGTAGTCCATTAATGTAATTGCTACTTCCAATTTCTAAAATAAATTTTTTCCCAAATTTTTTAAGTATATCTAAGGACATATTTACTATTTCTCCATCTGCTTTTATAGACTTTTCTCCTAAATATTCACAGCCAAATTGTCTAATTTCCTTAATTCCTTCTTTAGCCTCATTTTTGTAAACTGTAGAGTGATAAAATAATTTAAGTACTAAGTCTTCTTCCCATCTAGGTATTAAGCTTTTTATGATACTTGTTGTAATATCAGGTCTTAATACTAAAATCTTATCACTCACTATTTTCACCACAGATTTTGTAGGAGTCCTTTTATTTATTGCAATAAAGTTGTCGTAATCCTCAAATATACTTGGTTTTATTTGAATATAGTTATTTTTTACAAATATATATTCTATTTCTTTTGTAAATTCATATCTTT
Organism: Terrisporobacter vanillatitrophus; assembly: GCF_051148895.1. Classification (GTDB taxonomy): domain Bacteria; phylum Bacillota; class Clostridia; order Peptostreptococcales; family Peptostreptococcaceae; genus Terrisporobacter; species Terrisporobacter vanillatitrophus. The sequence goes on along the minus strand of NZ_CP154625.1, from coordinate 1,877,103 downwards.
TCTTTGAATAATTTAGTTCGTTTTCAATACTTAAATACTTCATATTTCCTCCTTGTAATACTTTCTTATTTACTAATTATTTAGAACAATCGAGTAGGAGCTAAATAATTATTTTATTTAGCGTCCTCTCACACCACCGTGCGTACCGTTCGGTACACGGCGGTTCATTAAGTTCCATGCACTTTTAAATATCTCTTGGAAATACTCATATATCCTATTTCTTCTAGGTATTTATTTGTAAGTGTTTTTGATAGGATTGGGCTACCGGATATTCTCCAGTAGCCTTTTCTTGTATTTGAATATTGGTAGGCCTTATATTTATCCATTCCAAGTTTAACAAGATTCTTACACTTCGTCCTTGGTAATTTCCATTGTTTCCAGATACATGCTCTAAGTCTTCGCCTAATCCATTTTTCAATATTTTGTATATTGCCTTTAGCTTTCGCTATGCCAAAGTAATTAATCCAACCTATCATAAGTTGATTAAGTTTCAACATTCTCCATCCCATATCTATTCCTTTATTTCTATTTGTAATTTCTATTACTTTAGATTTTAGTTTATTATATGAGCTTTCATGTATCCTTATTTGGGCGCCGCCCTTTGTAAAATAGAATGAAAATCCTAGAAATTTTCTGCGACTAACTAAGTCAACGGCACTTTTCTTTTCATTTATTTTAAGTTTTAATTCATTTTCAATTAATTTCTTAATACTGTTTAAAACTCTTAACCCTGCTTTTCTACTTTTAACGTAGATATTACAGTCATCTGCGAATCTACAGAATTTATGACCTCTTCTTTCTAATTCTTTATCAACCTCATCAAGCATTATATTTGATAGAAGCGGACTTAATGGTCCTCCTTGGGGAGTTCCTTCTTCATTTGATACGATAACTCCATTTAACATTATTCCACTTTTAAGATATTTCCTTATTAAGTCTAATACTCTTTTATCTTTAATTTGTCTTGATAATCTATCAATTAAAATGTCATGATTTACTTTATCAAAGAATTTCTCTAAATCCATATCTACTACCCATTTATATCCTTCATTTATATATTCTAAGGATTTCTTTATTGCTTGATGCTGACTTCTGTTTGGTCTAAAACCATAACTACTATTAGAGAAAATTGGTTCATATACAAATGTCAACGCTTGTGCTATTGCTTGTTGTATCATTCTATCTACTACTGTTGGAATTCCAAGCATCCTAGTCCCACCGTTAGGTTTAGGTATTTCTACCCTTCTAACAGGTGATGGTTTGTATGTTCCATCTAATAATTTAGATTTCATTGTAGTCCAGTGCTTTTTGCAATAGTCGTGAAGTTCATCAGTCTTTATTCCATCAACACCGTGACTACCTTTATTCTTGATTACTCGTTGCATAGCACGATACATATTATCTTTTGCTAAGATTTTATCGAGTAAATTATTAGTAGATATTTTTGCACGGTTCTCTATTTCTACCTTCGGTAATACCGAAGCTACGCTATGCACTCCATGTTTATTTCCAGTTTCCAACTTTACTTCCACACGGTAGCCTGAATATTCAGTTGTCTGCACTTTATCCACGTTCTTCAATTTATCCAAAGTTGAAAACCTCCTTAATGTTCAGTCCTTCCTATTGATTGCGCAGTCAATAGTACTATGACGTCTGCTGACTTCTGATAGTTCAATTACATATCACTATGTAGGTTATCATCTAGGAAGTTCATCCTCTATTAATGATATATCTATCAGACCTCCCCAGGTAAGAGCAACAACCTTCATCTCATATATCTGCTACATTTACTATTAGAAATTTTGGATAGTGTTGGACTTTGTCTTGTTACGCAAACTCGTCCGTTTCCAATAGCCTCATATGTAGTTCGTGTTCCTCAGACCAAGACTTTGCCGTAGGCTTCCTTCAGATTCCACCTCACGATGGACACCCTTGCCATTAGCTAGCGGTTCCCACTATCAAGCCCGCAACGGACTTTCACCGTCAAGTTGTTGCCCATGCTGGGCACACATAAAAAAACCATATAGGCTATGCCTATATGGTTTATAAGTTTCATATACCATCATAGATACAAGCCCATTTACTGTACTTAAAACAGGGCTTGTATCTATGAAAAAATTCATGATTACAATCCCTTGGATCTATGATGATGATGATATAATGTTGTATTTAATTTACTATTAAGTTTTTCATTTATATTATTCATCATACTTACCTCCAAAGAATTTATTTTAATTTATTAACAATAATGATAATCTACTTTGTATACATTATCAACAATTATTTTAATTTTCTTAATATTTTTTCTTACTATTCATTTTCTTATATTTATTTTTTTATTTGAAATATTGAGTTTTAATTAATATTTTAAAGATTTCATTATTTTATCAATTTCCTTACTAGCTTTGTCTATGGAAACTAGTCTTTCTTTTTCTGTAGTTCCTGTACCGTCAACTAATATTTCTTTTGTCTTTTTTATTCCCATAAACTTGGAAATATATTTTATGTAGCTAACTCCACGATTTAAAATTGGTTTTGTATATGTAGGTATTTTACCACCACTTGATTGGATATATACTAAGCTTCTATCAAAATCATTTAGTTTTCCCTTTGGTTTTTTATTTTCAAACTTAATAGTTTTTTTGTCCTGAATTACACAGTCAAAATATTCTTTAAGCTGTGGTGGAAAAGATGAACTCCACATTGGCGCAGCAATAACATATACTCTAGCTTTCATAAATTGATCACATAAATCATTTATTTTTTTTACATCCTTTTGGGCAGAATCATCTAATTGTTTTAGAGCTTCCTTTTCCACTAAGGCACTACGCCCTGCAAAATATTCATATTGAAGTCTTGGTATATAATCTTTGTATAAGTCTACTTCTTCCACATCAAAGTCTGGATTTTTTTCAATAAACTTTTGTATGAATAGTCTAGCTACAGTTTTACTTGATGATAATTTTTCTGGCTTTGAATTACAACTAATATATAATAATGTTTTTCTCATAATTCACCTCAAATAAATAATTGATAATATTATATTATTTGTTAAATATTTGAATTTATTCTTTTAATGACTATTTATTTAATCAAAAAGGGCTACACATTTTTGTGTAACCCTTAGTAATCTATCTTTTTTTCCACTTGGCACTTCTACCTTTTGCCACAACTTCTATTTTTCCACTTTTTCTTAAGTTGTTAAAAACTCGATTAATAGTTGGCTCTGGAATATCAGGACACTGATTTCTTACATCATCCTTTGTAAAATATCCCAAAGTAGAATTTATAACTTTTTCTATTCTTCTAGTTTTAGTTTCTTTTTTATTTCCAGTTAAATTCATCTCGTCATTTAAATCTTCGTATGCTGCTAATATAAATGATAAGAAGTAGTCTAACCATTTGTTTATATTATAAGATTCTCTTTCTATATCTCCTTGCTTAGAAAACAAAGTTTTAAAATATGAATAGTTTTCATCATAATATAAGTTACCTAAACTAGTAAATCTACCTACTTCATATCCACTTTTATTTAATAGTAGTAAAGTTAAAATTTTTGACATTGTTAAGTTATCTTCTTTAAATGGTGATATTAGCATAAAATCCATTATAAAAGAAGCAATTATTATAAGGTCTTGAATTTTATTTTCTTCTAAAAGCTTATAATATCTTTTACATAAACTTTCCACTTTACTTTCTACATCATTGTTATTATCAAATTCATCATTAGATTTTCCAAAGTCAATATAGCCAATTGACTCACTTCTATATCTCCCACCTCTTATTAGAGAATATCTGTGCAAATAGCCATGAAGCTCTAATATAGTTTGAGAGCATATTTCAATATCTTCAAAAGCACTATTTACTGTTTTTATTACATCTCTAAATTCTACTACACCAATATCCTCCCTGGATTGTGGTGTAATTTCATTGTGAATTAATTTAACTAAGTTTTCCTTCCCCCCAAGAAAACTATCGATATAAGTGTCATAAACAAATTTAAGAATAGCATTATCTGTCATTAAAGTTACCACATTTTTAGGTTGTTTCTTATAGATAATTTGCTCTCCTTTATATTCATTTATCTTGCATAATTTTGTTACAATGTTCATATCAACTGATATATTAGCCAGCTTTGTCCCCATAGTGTATTCCATCATATCACTCCAAACCCCAATAATATACTTTACCTATAAAATTTATAGTCGTAATACTTTGATTTTACCATAATTTGTTACTATTTACAATTATATATATATTATTTCCCTTTTATTGACAGAATATTTCAACTATTAATTTTAAGTTAAACAATTGTATTCTTCTTATAAAAAAAGCCTTACTTGATTTTATCTAAGTAAGGCTTTTTTTATTATATTAATTTTTTATTATAAACACCTAATAAATCTACATCTTTTACTCTCTTTTCTATTTTTTCCTTGTCTATTGTGTAAAGTCCCAATTCTTTCATTCTATTAAAGTAAATACTTCCTGCAAAGGTAAATCTCTTCTTTGCTCCCTCTTCCTTATGCATTTCTTCATTAGAATAAGATATAAAATCTCCTATTACTAAACTACTTGGTAACTGTAAACAGCCCTTATTTGTTAAATATCTTACAGCATTATGTCCTGCTAAAGATCCTGTACAGATAGCTTCTGTATGACCTACATAAAATCCTGATTTTTCTCCTCCAACAAATAAATTTTTCATTCCTTCCGCTCTCATATAATTATCTCTTGGAGATACTGCCATATATCTGATGGAGTTTCCTTTTCCTCCACTATAGGGATCGACTATACATGCAGTTTCAAATCCTGGCACACTTCTTAATTTTTCTAAGTCAAAAAATGGTGTCATTAATTTTGCATGACCAGTGTCTAACAAAATAATATTTTCAGCAAATTCATGAAGGGCATATTGCTGACAAACTTTTATATCAAGTTTTTTTTCATTTCTAAGTTCCTTAGGCAAAGGTATTACTGCAAAACCATGATCATTTAATTGTTTTTGTATATCTATACTTAAGCTTTCTTTTAATAATTTCATAGAACCACTAAATGCTCCGAAATCACCATTTACTCTTTCCCCAATCATATCATTTACGCCACATCTTCCTGTTACACTTACTCTTCCTCCAAAAGAAGGACATCTAAGAACACACATGGCACATCCATTACCATACTTAGAACAATTTCCCATGGGACCAGAAGAACCTGTTGTGTCAACAAAGGTATCTCCTTCTATCCTTTGTCCGTCTTCTAATATAACTGCCTTTAATATATCTTCATCACAGTCTACATCAACAACTCTGCTCATTATTCTTACTTCAATCCCCATATCTTTTATAAGTTTTCTAACTGGTGGCTCAATTTTTAAAACATTATATATTGTGGCATGATTATGACCTGGAAAATTTACATTTTTATGAGTTGCATTTTCATCTGTTAAAGTAAATAATTCACTTGCACCTAAGTACATAGCCTCTTCGCATGCGCTGTATCTTCCGTTATTTCTCATTATTCCGCCCACATTACCTAGACCTATTAATAAATCAGTTTTTTCCAAAATCACTACTTGTGCACCAGCTTTTGAAGCGCTTATTGCAGCAGCGCATCCAGCCCAGCCACCACCTATAACTACAACTTTTGCCATTTATATCCCCCCATTTTATTTAAGATTACTTAAAAATTCTCGTCCATTCATTTGAGCTTTACATGTCTTTATTCTGCAATTATTTAATCTAATAGTACATGCACCGCATATACCTTCTCCGCAGCAGATTAAATTATTATTTGGAATTGCAAATTTTATCTTATCATCAATACTATCAACTAATTGTAAAATAGACTTATTAAAATATATTAATCCACAGCTGTAAACAAAACTTATATTGTTATTTCTTATATAGTTTATTAAAATTTCTTTTTTGTCTTCAAAATTAAAAATCTGAATATTAACTCCCAACTCTTTTATTTTTTCTTCCATCATTTCTAGTCTTTTGCCTTTTTCATTTATAAATACCTCTACTTCATTGTTATTTCTAATTAACCTTTTTATAACTTTTAACGAATTTACTTGAGATAAGCCATCTAGAACTACTATACATTTGTTACAGGCATTTGATTTGATTTCTTTTAATCCAAAAATTCCATTAAAATAAGGAGCCTTTACAATTATCTCTTCACAATTTACTAAAGGCTTTGTTTTTATTCCCCTTGGAACTACTATTACTTCTAGTATATTATTTTCTTCATCCACATCCATTACAGATATAGGTGCATTGAAAAATCCACTTTCTCTATCTTTATCCTTCAAAAAAACATATGCACCTGGCTCACTTAAATCTCTAGTTAAAAAACTAGGTATTTTAATCTTTAAAAAGTAAATATTTTTTTCTATTTCTTTACTTTCAACTACTTTACAAAGTATCTCTTTTCTCTCTTCTACTGGTACTATTTTGTTATGCACAAGTTCATTATAAATACAAACTCCCTGCCACTTACACTCACAAGTCTTTTGTCCTCTAATTAAAGAACATTTGATACAGTCCCCACTGTGAGCTAGATGACATGGACAGTATTTTCCTCCTGCATCAGCACAAAATTGATTATTAGGTCTTTCCATTTTGTCCACTTCCTTAAAATGATATTTTCCCTTAAACACTTTCATCACTATTAAGCTATATTATTAATTTATTAATTATAGATAAATAAGTGACAGAAAAAAAGAAGTTTAAATATATTTCTTTTAAACTTCTTTTTTATTATTTATTTAATTATTATAAGTTTTATATGTCTTTATAATTAAAATTATTATTTTATATATAAGGATCTGCTGCAAACCATACTGCTGTATAATAATCATCCTTAGTTGTATCACTCCAAGCAATAGCAACACTAAAATCTTCAATATATTGTAAATCTATAATCTCTGACTTTAATCCATTTTTTATAACTGAAAATGAATAAGCACAGTTATTTTGATTTTTGTGATCGTTAATATCATATCCTCCTATTGCTAAATATAAATCATCACTTTCAAACATAGCCTCAACTAAACAATCCCCTCCATCTACTTCAGCCATAATGTTTGTATCAATACAAAAAGTAAGTATATCTCCACTTTTAATTTGTGATTTATCAATTTCTATCATATATCTGGCATCAACTTTATAGTTGGAAATTTCTATAGGTTTTAATGGTAGTTCACTTATGTGGTATTTTACTTGCTCATTATTAATATATACATTTAAAAATCCCAGTGGCGTTTGTAACAATATGTATTCCCCCTTTTCAATTCTATATTATAGTATATGGATGTTATTACGTAAGCGTAAAAGATTTAACGCCTTGAAATATAAGAGGCAATAACTGATATTGTATTAAAATCAGTTATTGCCTCTATATTATTTATTTTCTATTTTAAGATTTTCTGGCAGAGTTGCCGACCAAGGCATTAGCTCTAATAATTTTTCTTCTGTTAATGTTTCATGTTTTGACATATTATCCATCAAATAAAGCAGATACTTTTCTGCAACAAGATCGTAGCTTTTAGCAGTTTCAATAATACTGTACAGAGTAGCACTTGCTTTTGCACCTTTTCCAGTATTAGCGAATAGCCAGTTCTTCCTTCCAATTACAAATGGCTTAATAGCCCTTTCAGCCGCATTATTATCTATTTCCAATGCTCCATCCTCAAGTACTCTTCTCATTCCAGGTAAAACTTTTTTACTATATTCTAGAGCTTTCCCTAACGGGCTTTTAGGCAATGCATCTTCAATTTCATCTGATACATATTTTTCAAATTTATGTAAAATGGATGATAACTTTTCTTTTCTATATTTATATCTAATTTTGAAGAAATCTTCATCTTCACCATAATCTTTTCTCAAGTCTTTTTCTAATTTATATATTTCCTCACAATAATTAAACCCTATGATTGCACGTGATTTTTTCAAGGCTTCATTATTTAGGGTTGATACGATATCATAATATTTTCTTCGGATATGCGCTAAACAATAAAGTCGTTTAGCATCACTGACGCTATTGTATCCGTTATATCCGTCTGTCTGAAGAAATCCAGAATAACCATTCAAAAATGATTTTGGATAAGAACTAGATCTAGTTTTCTGATATTCATATAAAATAATAGAGTTATCATTTCCTCCTGTTTTATATAACCACATATAACATTTAGATCTTGATTCTTTTCCCTTTGCATCAATTACCACCAAGCTCGTTTCATCAGCTTGTATATAATTTGATTTTAATAATTCCTCTTTCATTAAATCATATACAACTTGAAATTCCTTAGCAGAACTTATTATCCAGTTAGACAAGGTTTGCCTAGATAGATTAGCCCCTAACATCTTGAAATAATTTTCTTGTCTATATAATGGAAGTGAATATAAATATTTAAGACATATAGCATGAGCTACTATTTCATTAGATGCCATGCTTTTATGTAAAAAAGTTTTTGGTGTTTTAGCACAAACTATATTTGCTTCTCCTGTTTTTTCTTCACATGATTTACAAGCATAGCTGTATGTTATATGCTTTTCAACATAAAGTTTCGCGGGTTCATACTTTAGAATATCTTTTTCTTTTTTTCCTATCTCAACTAAAGTCGAATGACATTCATTACAAATGGCTTCGCCTTCCTCAAGTCTATGTTCTATTACAACTACTTCTAAATTAGATAAATTCTCTTTTTTACCTATATTTGAAGTTGATTTTTTTCGAGTATAAGTTATTTCCTCTATTTCAGGCTCAGCTACTTTTAAGTCACTTTCTTTTTCAGCCTCATTAAATAGAGATAATTGGTTTGAATCTACTTGCTCACTAGATTTCCCAAATATCTTCTTATTTTTATTTAAAATATGACCTTTTAAAATTTCTACCTCTTTTTTCAAACTATCTATTTCTTTATCTTTAGATTCAATCTCATTTTCCATTTTAGTAATTAATTTTTTTGTATTCTCATCCAATTCTTTTTCTAAAACTATATCCTGCATATTATAACCCCTTATATTCTTAAATATAATATAATTGTACTATAAAATCGTTGAAAATTCAGTTATTTAGGAGTATTTTGATCATTCTATTTAGTATGTATTTTTCTGAATTACAGGCTTAAATTTGGAAGATGTTCTAACTTCATATCCTTTAAGAAGCCAACTTAATTCTTCTTTATTTACTGTTAATGCTTCTTCTTTAGTCATAGGCCATTTTAATTTATTGTTTTCAATTCTGTGATAGTATAACCAAAATCCTTCGTCAAAGTGGAGGATTTTCAGTCTATTTTGTTGTCTATTACAAAAAACAAATAATGCCTTTTCAAAAGGATCTAGTTTTAATTGGTTTTGTACTGCAATTACTAAGCCATCAATGCTTTTTCTCAAATCTGTTACTCCACATGCTAGATATACTTTATCAACTTCATTTAGATTTAACATGAATTTGAAAGCTCCTTTATTATTGTAGTTAAAAGCGTAGCTTCGCTAGGTGGAATATGAATAGTTACATTGTTTATTTCAATTTTTATATAACTAGAAAGAGTATCTACTTCTTTAGTAGTTATTGGGGTAGCTACTTTAACTAATTCCACCTCACAAAAAGTAGATGCTACAGGTTGCTGAACCTTTCTTTTTCTATGATAATAGAATTGACTTTTAGAGATTTTATTTTCTTCACAGAAATTTGTGACAGAACCGTCATATGAGTTGAATTTTTCAAGTATTTCAGCCCATTGATCTGGGCTATTTTTTACATACATAAGGTTAGCCTCCATATTTAATATTTTATATTTATATTTTAGCTAACCTTTTACTTGTAATATAGGTAGAAATTCTTTTACGCTTACGTTATTACGTAAATTATCCCTATATATTTTCATTTAAAAAGCCTCATACTGTTTTCAATATGAGGCTTTTTAAATAATTTATTTAATTGGGTTTATAAACACTAGTGTTAACTAATTCGTTTTTTATAATATTATTTTCTTCATCTAAGAATATTCTATATGTTTTTACAGTAATTTTATTTTTTGTATATTCCTCTTCCATTTTTATAACGATTCGTTCTCTATCAAAATTGCATCCATATATTTTCGAAGTTATTGCTCCATCTCCTACTATATTTTTTATATATACAGGATGAGTGTAGGGATTGGAAAATTTTAAATCAGTATATCCATAAGACACAGTAGCATCTCTTCCCCTTGGCACATATCTGGAGGGAAGGGAATGATTATGTACCTCATCTATGGTAAGTCCTGAAACCAAGGCTGCATTATAGATTGTGGTAGAAACTTGACACACACCTCCACCTTCTCCATTTGTAACCTTACCTCCTACTATGACTGGGGCACTTTTGTAGCCGTTGACCCAATTTCTTGCTCCAGTACATTTATTGTAAGAAAAAGTATCTCCAGGCATTAACAAAATATCACTAGTTTGTTCTCCTGCCACATGAATATTACTACCTCTAGAGGTAAAGTTGTTGAAGCTTGTACTAAATTCTCCTAATACTGAATTTATACTTTTAACTTGCTTAGTAGAAACTTTTGGATACAAAGTAATAACCGGCAAATTAATATTTTCGATTTTTTTCTTATTAATCATGTCATACATATATTCTTTTAATCTTGATACATCAACTTGTTTACCTTCTTTTGATTCTGTTCTTTTTAGTTCTCCACTAAGCTCCACACGAAAAGTTGCATCCACAGCATCTACATTTATGCCATTACAAATTACTTCTAACTCTTTACTTAATTTTATCTCATCATATGTGGCTCTTAACTTAATATTGTATATTTTTTTTAAATTAAGTTTTCCTTTTCTTTTTATATTTTTTAGGATAGAGCTACTTCTTGTATAATTAAAAGCTTCTTTTACCATTTCTTCTATGTGATAATTAAGGTCTATATTTTCTGATTTTATTATCCATTTTTCATTATTATAAGTAATATTAAAATCCTTCAAAGGATAAGTTGATTTAATCTTATTTATTGCTTGTTTTTCAGTTAATTTCCCCACATCTATATTTTGAATTGTAATATTACTATAAATTCTTTGCTCATTTTCTTTTGATGTTAATCCAAGGGAAGTAAATCCTATAACTATTATCATTACTAAATATACTGATTTATTTAAAATGCTTTTTTGTCCTCTCATTTTACTCTCCTAACTATAAAATTATATAATTATGTTTTCCCATGAGAGTTTTTATATTCTAATGATTATTTTCATTTTTAATTTAATACTTAGAAATTATATTAGTTAAAGAATTCTTTTAAAAAACCTATTATTATTTTAACTTTAGGTCAAAGCTTTTTCAAATAATAATATCATATCATTCCACTTTGACCCTCCATGAGAAGAGATTGAAACACCCTCATGTTTAAATCCAAATTTTTCGTAATAATGAATTAAATAGTCTTTGCAAGTAAGAATTATACCCTTTTTCCCTCGTTTTTTAGAAAGATCTATAAATTCTTCTAACAATATGGCTGCTGTACCCTTATTTCTATATTGTGGTAAAACATCTAATCCAAATACTGTTTGATATTTGCCCTTTGGATTATGTAGTGTAACATCATTATATAATTTATCAGGAAGGCAAGCCTTGTCTGTAGTACACCCATTTATAAAACCTACTATTTTCTCATCTTCCACTGCCACTAAAAAATTTTCTCCGAAAGCTTTGAATCTTTCTTTCATAACTTCTTTGCTAGCTGCTTCTGATGGTGGAAAACAAATACTTTCTATTTTTATTATTTCTTTTAAATCATCTTTATGTGCTAGTCTAATCTCCATAAGTCCTCCTTAACAATTTTTTAGTTATTATATTTACATACTATAAAATTATAACACAGGTTTATTTTTTTATCTTTCTCAGTATTAAAAATTTACTTCTATTAAGAATATGTCTAAAATAATATAAAGCTAGTAAGTAACAATTTCTTTACTAGCTTATTAATATTATTCTTATTTTATTACTTACTCTACAACGTTGTTATTTTTATCTGGGTTTTGATCTTCATCTGGATTTTGATCCGGTTGTTCTTCATTAGAATTGTCATTGTCTGGTTTTTCTTCATCTGGTTTTTCTTTGTCTTCATCATTTTTGTCTTTGTCTGGATCTTCCTTATTATTATCTTTATCTGAATTGTCTTTATCAGGATCTTCTTTATCTGTTTTGTCTTTATCTTTGTCTTGATTATTCTTATCTTTATTGCTTACATTTTCATTTTTATCTTCTTTTTTAGTATTTTCATTACTGTTATTGTTATTATCACTTGTTTCTTCTTTTTTAGTAGTTTCTGCTGAGTCTTTAGTCTTAATCATATTTTCTTCAATAGGAGTTAGATTTAGTTCTTTTTTATCCTCTGAATTTTCTTCTTCATAGACATCTTTACTTGTATTTGTAGTAACCATATTATCTGACTTTTTATCCATTATATATTGTGCTCCAAAGGCCGTTGTGCAAAGTAGTATGACAACTGAGCATGCTATAACTACATATTTTTTAATATTATAACTAGAATATAGTTTATTATATTTTCCCAAATTAACTTCACTATTATCACTTAGTTCTTCTCCACACAAACATAAATCTATATCATTTAAAAACTCATTTAAATCTTTATATTTATATTTTGATATATGTTTTTTATTGGTAGCTTTAGCTAAAATATTACTAATATACTTATCCAATTTTTTATTTTCTTCGGGATCAAAGATTTCTTTACCAGTAATCATCTGGCATAAAATCCTGCCAATAACTTGAACATCCTCATTAGGACGAAACTTTTTAGTATCATGAATTTTACAATTTATATGACCCTTATGATTATTAATAAATGATAATATATCAATTTTTATTACACCTTTATCATTTATTATTATATTTTCACTTGTCAAATCTCCAAAGTTTATTTTTTTATTATTAAACTCCTTAACACCATTTATTACTTCTTTTATTATTTGTAAGCATTTCTCATTATGAAGCCTATTGATTCTCATTAATTCTTCTAATGTTAAGCCTTGAAAATTTTCACTTTCAATATAATAATAAGTTTTATCTTTATTTATATAAGTATCCATATGATTTATGGATGTTACATTTACATTATTAATACTTTTTAATAAATTTACTTCCTCTTTAAATATTTCTAAGTTTTCTTCATTGCCTTCTACATTTATAAGTATATTAATAATTATTTTTTCATCAGTTTCCTTATTTATGCCTGTGTAAACATTAGACCATTTGTTTTTGTCAATGAAATCTCTAATGGTATATTTATAATTAAAATTTCTCATATACTTCGCCTCTTTTTAATCATTATAATAAAATAATAATTGTATATAAAATATTTGTCTACTATATAATTGTAACATTTTAAAAAACACCCCAATTCTTAGACTTTTAATCTAACAATTGGGGTGAAGTAAATTTTATAATTATTCGCTTTCTGAGCCAGATGATTCTGGTATTTCATTTTCAATACCAGTATTACTGTCATTTGAATCACTTGAAGGTGGATTAACTTCAGTATCTTTATCCCCACTATCATTTCCTTCATCTGGTTTATTTGTTGTATCGTCTGAGTTTTCATCATTGCTTGGTTTGTTTGGTTTACTCGTATTGTTACTAGTGTTGTTATTTGAATCATTGTTGCTATTATTACTTGTACTACTACTTGAGTTATTGTTTTTCTTAGAAGTAGTAGTTGAACTATTATTTTCCTTTGATTTACTTGTAGAAGAACTCTTCTCACTAGATTTATCATCTTTATTTTCAGTGTTATCAGTCTTGTCTTCCTCAGTTTTCTTTTCTTCTACTTTTTTCTCTTCTTCCTTTGGTTTAGTAGTTTCTTCTATTTTTGTCACATTAGCTTCTTTGTCTTTTTTGTTTTTTTCTATTAGATCATATCCATATACCGTTGCTCCACCTACTAAGGCTATTATTACACAAGCACCAAGGGTTTTACCTATTTTGCCTTTTTTTCTTTTCTTTTTCTTTGTGTTTACTTCTTGGGCGTCATAGCTTTCTTCACTAAGTACTCCATGTTGTGAGTAAGATTTAAGATCTACTAAAAATCTGTCTATGTTATTGTATTTGTTTTCCAAACTGCTATTTGTAGCCTTTTCTATAATAGATGCTAAGTTTACACTTGAAATTTGGTTTTTGTAATTATTCGATTCAAAACTTGACTTTCCAGTTAATAGTTCATATAAAATAACTCCCAAGTCATGAATATCTTTTTGTGGGTTAAATTTATTTTTTTCTACTTTTTCTTCTGTTTCATTATGAGATAATAGAACAAAGTCCTTATTTTCCAAATATGATAAAACATCTGCTTTAACCACTTCTTTAGAATTTATAAAAATATTACTTAAACTTAAATTATTAAATAATATATTTCTATTATGAAATTCTTTTAATCCCTCTGCTACAGTTTCAATTATTTTAATAGCTTCTTGTTCTTCTAACTTTCCAGATTGTAATTTTTCTTCTAAAGAAATTCCTTTAAAATATTCACCTTCCACGTAGTAATATGTTTTTCCACATCCACTATATTGAAACATATTATTCACATTAATTAAATTAGGATTTTTTATATTTTTTAAAATTTCTACTTCTTTTAATAGATTATTAATATATTCCTCATCATTACTTTTTTTTACTAGTACTTTTAGTGTTACTTTTTCTTCTGTACTTGAATGAATGGCTTTATATGTATCAGCCCAGTCATTTCTTGTCACAAATCTTCTTTTTATATATGTTTCATTAAAATACTTCATTGCATTCCCCTTCAATTACTAAATTCTTTCATATAATAATTTTACCAATTTAATAATATTTGTAAATATTTATATTAATAATCCTTAATTTTACATATAATTTTTTTCAAATTATAAGAGGGACAGTTTTCACTGCCCCTCATTTTTATAAATTATTATATTTTATCTAAAATAACATGTGTGCAATTGGTGTAATTACTAAAAGAGAAATTACTGTTCTTATTAAGAATAATACTATTAAATCTTTTAATTTAAGTGGTATTTCAGATTTTAGTATTACTGCACCTGTTTCAGTCATATAAACTAATTGAGAAATAGATAATGCACCTATTACAAATTTAGTTATTTGCGCAAATCCATCTCCACTTACCATTACTGATGGTATAAACATATCTGTAAATCCAACTAGAACTGCTGGTGCTGCCTCAGCTGCATTAGGTATTTTAAGTAATTCTAATACTAATATAACTGGGTAAGATATCCATGTGAACACTGGAGTAAACTCTGCTAATGCTAAAGATATTGTTCCCCATGCTAATACCAATGGTATTAAACTTATATATATATCTACTATATTTTTAAATCCATTTATTATTATTTCATTAAGAGTTGGTGCTTTCGCAGCTCTATCCATTGCATTATTTAAACCTTGTTTGAATAATCCACCTTCTTCATTAACCTCTTCTGCCTCGTAAGGAACATTGTTGTAAGTTTCATTTTTTATCTTACATAAAGGATAAATTCTTGGTAATATTAATGCACAAACAAGTGAAGCTGCACAAACTGTTAAATAAAATGGTACAAATTTATCCATAAATCCTAATTGATCTGCTATAACAGTAGAGAAAGGTAGAGATACTAGTGAGAAACAAACTGCTATTATACAACTTTCTTTTTTGTTATAGAAACCTTGCTTGTACTGAGTATTTGTTATCATTATTCCTAAAGTTGCATCTCCAAGCCATGAAGATAAAGTATCTACTGAAGCTCTTCCTGGAACTAAAAATAAAGTTCTCATAAATTTAGATATCATTGTTCCAAAGAAATCCATTAAACCAAAGTCTAAAACTAAAGGTAGTAAAAATCCTGCTATTAAAAATAATGCTATTAAACTTGGCATAATTCCTAAGATTACATTACCTGTATTTTCAGAAATTATAAATTCTGGTCCCACATTTGTATATATCATAACCATAAATACTGCTCCAACTATTCTGAAGAATAACCAAAATGTTGGTACATCTAATATGTTTTTGAAAAATTCATTTTTTATATTTATAAATTTTGCTGAAAGTGATAAAATCGCTGATCCAACAATTATTACTAAGCATATAGTTGGTATATAATCACCTATTGCAAGCTTTAGTAATTCTGAAATAAATCCAACACCTATATTTACAGGTGATACATCTGCCATATTAAACATTTCTCCAAAAGGTAATGGTATGATAAATAAAAATAATCCCAATAATGACGGTATAAAAAACTTTATAAATTTTAAGATACTACTCGACTGTTCTAACGTGTAATTTTGTTCTGTATTCATAATAATTCCTCCATATAATTGTCTTTTTGCTTTTGTAATTTTTCAATAATTTTAATTACTCTAATACTTATTTATAATTTCTATGCGTATTCCTTCTTCAATTCTTCCAATTGAATATATTGTTTTTTCACGTATTTTGAAGATGTTAAATAAAGTGCATTTGAATAAAACATTCCAAAACTAATAATATCCCCTACTTGATAACTCCCCCCAGAGTTTTGTATATCTACTATAAGATGATCACTACTACTTCCTACTATTTCTATTCCTTCTTCCAAAGGAACTAAGTCTCTATCATTGACAAAGTCTTGTTTTCCCACGGCTAGTATGGCTCTTTTTCTTATACCTTTGTCTTCATATTCCGGTTTGTTTCCAAAGGCATCTAAGAACATTTCTCCTATGGGATAAGTTGGTTTTTCTTTTATTTCTATTATTTCAGCTTTTAAAATCATAGTGTCTTTATGCATTTTGTCTAAGTCGTATCCCCAATAATCTATTAAGTCTCTGCCTATAATTAAGGCTTCTCCTATTCTTAGATTATTTATTTTAGATGGCATTTTCTTATCAAACAATAATGGTAGTGATGTAGTTGATCCCCCCGATACTATGTCTAGCTTTCTACCAATTTTATTTTCAACTTCTTCTGCTATTTCACATAAATAACTTAAATTCGCCTGTGATGGTTTGATTGATCCATAGCAGCTTAAATTTGTGCCTATTCCATATAATTTTACATATTCTAAATTATTTTCAATGTATAAAGTAGTATTAATAAGTTCATCTTTATCAAAAAATCCTTCTCTCAAATCCCCTAAATCCATCATAAGAACTATCTTATGTTCTTTCTTTTGCTTCTTGCACTCTTTTTCTAGTAAGTTTATTGTTTTAATTTCTGAATTTAAAGATATATCAATATGTTTAACTACTTCTTTAACTTCATGTTTCATAGGCATTCTTATTAACATAGTTTCTTTTTCAATACTTTTTTCTTTTAACCCAATTAATTGTTCTATTCTAGAGCTGGCTAAATATTTACATCCTCCATCTGCTAGTACATCTACTACTTCTTGTTGTGCATTTACCCCTTTAATAACACCTGCAATACTTATGTTATTTTCATTACATAAATCTACCAAGTATCTTGTGTTATCTGCTATTTTATTAAGATTTATTTCTAAAAGTGGATATTGTTGTGTAGTATCCATAATCTTTTCCCCTTTTTTTATAGATTTATTTGTCTTCTTTTACTTTAAAGATATACGTTCCCCTATAATAAAAAAGTCTCCTGGCTTTAAAAACCAAGAGACGAAATATTCCGTGTTACCACTCTTATTGATAAGTTCTCAATTAGTCCTTTTAGAATCTTTCAAATTTTCAGTTTATGACAAATACAAACTGACAAATTTCTTCCTTCTAAACCATGAGTTACAGCAAAATATTTTTCACCCAATTAAAAAAGTCCCTTGGCTATAAAACCAAGAGACGAAATATTCCGCGTTACCACTCTAATTGATAAGTAAACTTATCCACTCTATTCCCTTAAGGCGGGACATACCAAATATCCTACTATTAATTCAGATATTCTTCTCCAAAGCTCTCTTCAATATAAACATTGTTGCCGGCTTCCACCACTCCCAGCTCGCTGAAACATGATTTATATCTACTTTCTTTTTCATCGAATTTAAGTTATTTTTCATTTGTCAATTATTATTCTAATCGTATTTTTTAATATTGTCAATACATTATTTTTTTAATATGTATTATTTTTCACATTTTTTTATAATGTATTATTTTTTTAAATATTTTTCTCCCATAGCATCTGCTACTAAAATAGCATCATATAGTTGTTGTGGTATCACATCCCCTGGCATATTGTGTACCGTCTCTCCTGGTGCACAAGCTTTCTCAGCTGCAATAATAACCCTACTTTTATCTTTAACACCCATTTCTCCTAAAGTAATCGGAAGGCCTACAGAATAGCAAAACTCCATAACTTCCTCAATTTCTGATTTTGGAGCACCTTCAATGACTAATTGTACTATAGTTCCAAATGCAACACAAGAACCATGCATTCCAGTAAATTCATCTAAAGCTGTTAATCCATTATAAACTGGATGCGCTACAGCTATTCCACCATTGTCAGCACCTACACCACTTAAATAAGTATTTGCTTCTATAATAGCATCTAATGCTGGAGTAACTAAATTATTTTCACAAGCTATCTTTGCTTGAACTCCATATTCTTTTAGTAATTTATATCCTAATTCACAAAGAGCTATTGCAGAACGTGTAATTCCTCCATTCTCTAAACTAGGAGCATCCACTGCATAGCATATCCTTGCTTCAAAATATGTGGCTAAAGCATCCCCCATTCCTGATACTAAAAATTCCACAGGAGCTTTTGCAATAATTTCACTATCTACAATAACACATTCTGGATTTCTAGGATAGAAAAGGTAGCTGTTAAAAGAATGGTCATTATTGTATATTACAGATAGTCCTGTACATGGAGCATCTGTAGCACAAACTGTTGGTATAAGTACAACTGGACATTTTTCATAATGAGCTGCAGCTTTAGCAGTGTCTATTGCAGAACCACCACCCACACCAACAACAACTTCTATATTTTTTTCACGTATTATTTTACGCATTTTATCTATTTCACCAATAGAACTTACTCCATTAAAAATTTCATATTGTCGATAATTATCTACTCTATTAAAACTTTTTTCAATTTTATCATAACAATTTTTATATCCACTATTAGAACATACAAAAAGATAGCTATTTCCAAGATCTTTGGTTTCTTCAAAGAAGCTTAATAAAGCATCTTTACCTTGAAGATATTTCAACGGAGCTCTCATTAATTTTATTCTTGGCATTTTTAATCCTCCCTAAATATTTTTATCTATTTCATATTTTCTATATTAGATTTCAATTGTGAAAGGAATTGTGCCGCTACTGCACCATCTATAACTCTATGGTCAGCACTTAAACATAACTTCATAAAAGGTTTAAATACAAATCCATTTTCCACTTCTACTATTTCTTTTTTAATTGCTCCTATACCTAAAATAGCAACTTCAGGTAAATTTATAATTGGTGAAAAACTTTCCACTCCATACATTCCTAAATTAGTAATTGTAAATGTTCCACCTGTTAGATAATCAGGTGATAAGCTTCCATCTTTAGCCTTAGATGATATTTGTTTTAACTGAGAAGATATTTCTTCTATGTTTTTCTTATCCGTATCTTGAATTACTGGTACTAACAATCCAGCATCTGTAGCTACTGCTACACCTATATTTATATTTTCTTTTAAAATAATATTTTCTCCATCTACAGAGGAATTAAGTAGTGGAAATTGTCCTAAAGTTTGTGCCAACATGTAAATTAACACATCAGTATATGAAACTTTTATATTTTTTTCTCTGTACTCATCTCTTATTTTAGACATATTGCTTAGTTCAACTTTTATATCGTAAGTTACTGCAGGACAAGTATTCCAACTTTCACTCATTCTCTTAGAAATTATTTTTCTCATTTGACTCATAGAAACTACTTTTTCTTTTATTTGAGATGAAACTGGCTTATTATTCATATATTTTTCCACATCTTCTAATACAATACGTCCCTTTGGACCAGTACCTATTACTTCATTTATATCAATAGAGTTTTCTTTTGCAAACTTTTTAGCTGCAGGTGAAGCTATTACTACTCCACTTCTTTCTATTGATTTTTCTTCAACTACTTTTTCTTCTATCTTATTTTCTTCTTTTATTTCTTCTGTTTCATTAGGGATTAAGTCACTTATATCTTCCCCTTCTTCTCCAATTATAGCTATTGGAGCTAAGCAAGGTAACACATCTCCTGTTTCCCCAAATATTTTAAGGATGACTCCATCTTCTTTTGCTTCTATTTCATTAACAAGTTTATCTGTTTCTAATTCGTATAGTATATCTCCTTCTTCTACTGAGTCTCCCTCTTCCACATACCATGTTCCTATTGTTCCTTCTGTCATTGTTAAACCTAGTTTAGGTAAAACTAGTAAATTTGCCATTTGTACTCCTCCCCCTTGAATATTAGATAAATAATTTAAACATTCCCTTTTTTTGTGCAATTTCTAAAACTTTATTTGTATTTACTCTATAAGGTCCACTTCTGCTTATTCTAAGAGTTAAAAAATCTCCTTTTTTTAAGCGAATTTCTCTTTCACCATCAAGAGCAAGTATACAATTTTCTTCTATATAAGAATTATAATCTCTATCTAAAATACATCTTTTATTATTACATACCTTAATTTCTTGCAACATTCCTGCTGCCAATGGTACTAAGTAAGAATTCCCATTTTCATTTACTTCTACACAGTAACCATAGTTATCTTCTGGAGTAACTATTTCAATAGCTCCTGCTATAGTAGAAAATCCTATACTGGCTATATGGCAACGTGTTACTGTTACAGATTTGATTCTCTTTGTATCCCAAATAGCACGAGAACCCAATACTATGTCGGAGGAAATGACTACATCAATTAAAGCAATATCCTTCTTTTCATTGTTAACGTATAACTCTATACATTTATCTTTTATACACGTTTCCTCTTTTTCATCTAATAAAGATGTTGCTGCCGCTGCCATTCCTACAACAGTTCCCTCAATCATAGACGGATATACGTTATTAGTTCCTGTTGAAACAGGTAATATAGGCGTATTTACAATACCTTTTGCAACAGCTCGACTAGTTCCATCACCACCTAATACTACAATGCAACCCACATTTAGTGCTTCCATGTGTTGAGCGGCTACAGTGGAATCTTGTGAACATGAGTTAATAGGTATATCTAGTATGATACATTTAGCTTTTAATACTCCTTTAGAATCAAGTTCATTTATCACTTTATATCCTATTTGAAAATAATCTGGCATAAATATTATTTCATCTATACCTAAGCCTTGTGCCCCTAATACTATCCTTTTTACTATGTTCACTTTTTCATTGTTATCTATAACTGTGGCATAAGAAACCAATCTTCTTATATCTTTACCAGATGCTGGATTTGCAATAATACCAATTGATGACACTGGCATCTCCTCCCCTAACATTATTAATTCACTTTACTCAAAATTTGTATTAAATATTGAAATCTAAAAATTTTTATTAATTTCTGCCACTATATCTTTTGCATTAGGTAATACATATTGCTCAAGTCCTGTAGCAAAAGGTATTGGTGTATTAAGTGAGCCTATTCTAACAACTGGTGCATCTAATAAATCAAATAACTCTTCTGCTATTATGGCAGAAATTTCACCTGCATAACTACCACGTTTAACTTCCTCTGTAACAATAACTACCTTATTAGTTTTGTTAATAGACTCTTCTATTAATTTTTTATCTAATGGATAAAGTGTTCTTGGATCTAACACTTCACACTCTATTCCCGTCTTAGATAATTCTTTCGCAGCTATTAAAGCTTCATGAACCATTTTTCCTGTAGCAATAATTGTTATATCATCACCACTACGTTTAATATCGCCTTTACCAAGTGGTATTGGTTCAAAACTTTCCACATCACCTTTCATTGCATACATAGCTTTATGCTCTATAAACATAACTGGATTGTCATCATCAATTGCTGATAACATTAATCCTAATGCATCTTGTGGAGTTGAAGGGTATACTACTTTAAGCCCTGGAACATGAGTAAGCCAAGCTTCTAATGATTGTGAATGTTGAGCTGCTGCAGATACTCCTGCTCCTGAAGGAAGACGAACTACCATTGGCATAGAAATACGCCCACCAAACATATATCTCATTTTTGCTGCTTGGTTTACTAATTGATCCATACCTACTGTTAAAAAATCCATAAACATTAATTCTGCAATTGGTTTAAGACCTGTAGCTGCTGCACCTACTGCACAGCCTATAATTACACCTTCTGAAATAGGAGTATCTCTAACTCTATCTGCTCCAAATTCATTAAACATTCCAGCTGTAACACCAAAACATCCACCAAAAGCTCCCACATCTTCACCAAATACTACTATACTGTTGTCCTCTCTCATACGTATGCTCATACCTTCTCTTATTGCTTCACCATAAGTCATATTTCTCATCTTCCACGCACCTCCTCTATAATATCAGAGTAAATATCTTCCACTGCACTTTCTAAATTAGGTTCAGGACTTTCCATAGCAAATTTTATAGCCTCTTTTATTTCTTCATTAATTTTTTCATCTATTTTATTAATTTCTTCTTTAGTTGTAATGTCATTCTCAACCATGAAATTTATAATTCTTTTAACAGGATCTTTTTCTAACCACTGTTTTTGCTCTTCAGCTGGTTTATAAGTGCCTGGATCACCTTCAAAATGTCCACGATGACGATAAGTCTTGCATTCTATTAATGTAGGACCATAGCCATCTCTTGCATGTTTTACAGCTTCTTCAACTGCCTCATAAACAGCAAATACATCATTTCCATCTATTGCAATTCCAGGTATTCCATAAGCATTACCACGATCTGCTATATCTTTTATACTTTGATGTCTTTCCTGACTCATGGATATTCCATAATAGTTATTTTCACATACAAAAACTACTGGAAGTTTCCATATACTTGCTAAATTTAAGGCTTCGTGGAAAGTCCCTTGATTTGTAGATGCATCACCAAAGAAACATACACATACTTGATTGCTACCTTTATATTTAGCAGATAATCCTGCTCCTACCGCAATATTGTGACCTGCTCCTACTATACCATTAGCTCCAAGTATACCTTTTGAAGCATCTGCTATATGCATAGATCCACCTTTCCCTTTGCAGTATCCAGTTGCTTTACCAAAAAGCTCAGCCATCATTGATTTTAAGTCTCCACCTTTTGCAATCATATGCCCGTGACCACGATGAGTACTTGTAATATAGTCATCTTTATTAAGATGTTGGCATACACCAGTAGCTACTGCTTCTTCCCCAATATATAAATGTACAAATCCTGGTATTTTACCTTCTGCAAAAAGGTTCATAGCTGTAATTTCAAATTCTCTTATTTTCTTCATACAAGTATACATCTCAACTACATTATTCTTGTTTATGTCCATTTAAAGATCCCCCCTTATTTTTTAATAAATATTTTACATTTAGTCTAAAATATTTACTTCAATACACGCCAAAGCTACTTCAATACTTTCATCCTTGTCGTTGAATTTTGCTAAAAAAATTCCTGGTGCTTTCATTCCTCCCTGTATAGTTTTTACATTAACTTTTCCTACAGGTAAGTATGTAGCTACTTTTTCACTATCTACCTCATCAGGTTTTGTTACTGCTAAAGTAAGATCAATAACTACCTTTTCG